>JAVHQJ010000236.1:0-2045 GCA_036171075.1 Sideroxydans sp.
CCGTTTGACGGATACGTAGAAAAGCCCGCACGTGTATCCAGCACCTGCATGGTGGCAGGGCATCGCCACAGATACTCTGTGCCATGTGAACTGGTGGGTCAATGGCTCAGTGTTCGGCTCTATCATGATCGGGTCGTCATGGTGGCAGGGAGCAGCATCGTTGCCTGTCATGAACGATTGTCCGGATCAGCAGGCCAAATTGGCTATGACTGGCAACACTACATCCCGCTGGTACAACGCAAACCCGGCGCTTTGAGAAACGGTGCGCCGTTTGCCGACATGCCAGGGCCGCTGCAACAACTCAGGCGCGGACTATTGCGTCGTGACGGCGGCGATAAAATCATGGCACAGGTGCTCTCTGCTGTCCTGACGACAGGGTTGGATGAAGTACTGGTTGCCGTTGAACTGGTACTCGAGTCTGGCGTACTGAGCGCTGAACACATCCTCAATGTCCTAGCGCGACTCAATGCGAGTCCATTACCGGAGTCTGTAGAAACTAGCTTGCCACTCAATGATGCGCCGGTGGCGAACACGGAGCGATACGACAGTTTGCGTGTGGTGGATGCAAAGGAGACAGATCATGCGTGATGTCACCTCTGAATTAAAAGAACTGCGCCTCCAAGGCATGGCAATGGCCTGGTCTGAGCTTATCGAACAAGGTTCATCAATCGAGTCGTCACGCTGGTTAGTTGAACACCTGCTCGAGGCCGAGCACACTGACCGGGCCATGCGTTCAGTGCGTAATCAGATGAATGCCGCGAAGTTCCCTATGCACCGTGATCTTGGAGGATTCGATTTCGAATCCTCCAAGGTTGATAAGCAATTGGTCGGTCAATTGGCGACGTTCGAATTTACCGATACGGCACAGAATGCGGTGCTTATTGGCGGCCCTGGTACAGGCAAGACGCATTTGGCGACGGCTATTGCAGTTGCAGGGATTGCATCAAGGGGTAAGCGGGTCCGATTCTATTCCACGGTCGACCTGGTCAACACCTTGGAGCGTGAGAAACGTGACGGCAAGGCGGGGCGGATTGCGCAGTCGTTAATGCGTATGGATCTGGTTATCTTGGATGAGCTTGGATATCTTCCGTTTAGCCAAGTGGGCGGAGCGTTGCTATTCCACTTGCTCTCGAAGCTGTACGAGCATACCAGTGTAGTCATCACGACGAATCTAAGCTTCTCCGAATGGTCGAGCGTGTTTGGTGATGCAAAGATGACGACAGCCTTGCTGGATCGGCTCACTCATCACTGCCATATTGTAGAAACGGGTAACGAATCTTATAGATTCCAACACAGTACGATGTCTGCTAAATCGCGCATTAAATCGAGGGAGCAGAAACATAAAGGCAGTAAAGACACGCCACCCGAAGAGTCGTTCTAGTAGTACCAGTGGATTACGCGATGGCTGCAACCTTCGCGTAATCCATACTAAATGACGATGTTACTTGAAGCTAGAAAGGAGGCTTTACAAAGACGTAATTTGCTACACTTATCAACAGTTGTTACTTCAAAAAACAACTCTCGTGCCTGGGTCAAAATTCAGTCGGCACGATGGGTCAATATTTAATCGGCGAATACACATAAGGAGCCCTGTGAGCGTTTGTTAGGTGCATAACCATCTCTTGTGAGGAAGAGCAAAAAATTTGTGAATTGGAAATATCCGGCTCGATTAGCGCCCACATGAAATTCTAGAAAGCGGACATTCCCGTAGCCATATTCGTGCGATTTTTCACGATACCACCACGGTCCGGTTAGGCCGAGTAGCCGTCGACCAGCCACAACTCAATAAGCACTTGTTAGGGTAGTTGCACTCGTCTATCCGTGAGCTCCATAGCAAAGCATTCAATAGTGAGTCCCGTAAAAGAGAAACACACTCACCAATCATTTCATCCAAATCGTAGTCACAGGGAGCAATGGTCAAAATACTTGGTATGTTAAAATATGCACTAACGCGTGGTCACGCATTAGTCACGCATTAGTCACCGATTGGTCGTAAGCGTCCGGCCGACTCACATTGAATTGGTTGGCGAAAGCTAAGAGCATAG
>JAVHQJ010000237.1:0-9878 GCA_036171075.1 Sideroxydans sp.
AGCTCGCCACTTAAATTCGATTACAAAAGTTGCACTTCAGATTTGAATCCGCCGGGGAATTTTGTAACCGGCGGTGTAAACGATTTCTCCAGTGTAAATAAGTATCTGATTGCCTGATGATTGTGTGCGCATTTTGCTTGCCGTAGTGAAAGGCTTTGCACTCATAGCCAATTCCTCCCATCCACACCGATTTCGGTACAGGAAGGTCACGTCGTTTGTAATATGGGTTCGCATCACGGCGGCCCCCCGACTTCGTTGCATGATCACGCTGCCTGGCGCGCTCAACCGGTCATTCCCCGTCAGCACCTCAATCACCCGCAGTCTCCCTCCACCGCGTCAGCGGTTTAGTTCAACAATTGATGGCAGCCCAAATGCCTCCTAGCCCTGCGATCAAGCAGCTAATCCCAGCTTGCTCCAATCCAGTTGCACCTGCTCAAGCTGCCAGCCGACAACGAGCTGCGCCAGCAACTTGTCGAAATCCAGCGGGCAATCCGGCGACAAGGCGATCCAATACAACTCGTGCCCGGAGCCTGCACGCAGTTCCAGCACCTCGCCGAAACGCAGCACCACCTCGGGCAAGCTGTCTTCCAATATCGGCTGACGCAACTGATCGGCCAAAGGCAAAGGTTCGCAAGCTTTCCAAAATGTCGTGAGCGAGCGCTTGGCCAGCAAAGGCTCGCTCAACAGTACGGGCGCGCCGATAGTCGAACACACAGCGAGCAGACGCTGCTGCAATATCTCCGCCTGTGTGTCCCAGTACGGCTCTGACCACTGCTCATCCTCGTATTGGAAGTGCGTGAATCCGGCTGCCTCGAAACACACATCCTCGTTCACCGGCGCGGGCCACAGAGCGTAAATCTTCCAGCCAGCGGGGAATCCGCCGCTGCCGTGAACCTCTCCCCAATTGATTAAAAACGAATGTTGCATCCACAATCCCCTCAAGACATAGTCTAACTGACTGGCTTACCCTTCCCACTCTCCTCCTGCGGCAACCTTGCGGCGCAATAGGCACAGGCACGCTCCCATTCACTCCTTGGCGAAAACTGCAAGGCGGGCATGAGGATCAACCCTGTCTCGGAAAATACCAGCAGCATATCGCCTGAAACTTTCCAACCCGTCATCTTTGTCCAGGCAATAAATCACCAAGCGTTTTCGCCCTTAAGATCAATACCCACCTCGCTGATCGTGCCAGAAAAATATTCGCGGTTCGACGAATTTTTGTCCCAGTTCAAACCCTGATCTTTAGCGCTCCAGCCCAACCATAGCCAAAAAATTCCGAGCAGCAACATCAGCCCCCCCCGGCACGGAAACATCGGAATCTCGCAGCAACGAGATCACGCCCCCGGTCAAAAATATCAGAGCAGGCAACCACAATTTTTCCCATTTCATTTGCCACCGCAGCAGCTGCAAGATCACCCCGAGCAGCAACACTGCCGTCCCTGGCCCATCGAAATGAAAATCCCGCTCCAGCAACCAGCCGCCCGCGATTAAACTCATTCCGCCTGACATCAACAGGATTTTCCATAAGGGCGTGTTAGAAGGCATCGCCATTTCCATCGCCTGAATATACTCATCCCTGCTCGGGCTACCCGCGAAGTGAATCGGCTCTCCATGGGTCAACAGCCATTCGCCTTCCAGCATCAACTGATCGGCAAACCAATACGGCAGCTCCCCGCCACTCGCTTCGACCACGTACACGTAGCGGTAACGATAGCGGTGCCATTCCACTTTCAATATCGCACGCGCCTTGTCCGGCTTGCCGCGCAGTCGCACCAGCGTGCCTACCGAGAGATGCGGAGCAGGAATATCATTGGGCCCCGGCTCACGCGGATAGCGGTTCTCGGTTTTTGGATAGCGTTTCCACCAAAGCGATTGTTGTTTATCCAAGGGCATTTAATACCTCCAGAAGATTTGCTTGAGTCGAGCGCTTAGTCATTGAAGAAGTACTTGGCTGACACCAGATGTTCATCACGAAATTCCAATTGGCAGATAAATCTCCCCATGGAGCGGGGATCGTGGATAAAAGCACGGGGTTCATTGGGCACATAGACCATACGCAAATCCTGCTGTAATACCCGTGCCTTTACCTCTGCGGGTGACAAACCGCTCTGCAAAGTGCCACAAAAAGATTCCATGTGCGAACCACCAACGATGAACGGCCATATACCCACGTAAACAAACGCGCCCAGTAGCGCGAGCAGCGAAAACAGGAAAATATATTTTTTAGATCCATTTGCCAAGGGCGATAACTTTGCAGCGCACAATGCACAGGCGCCCGCCCACTCGTCACGTGAAGGAAAATGCGATACGGGTAATATATGCGTTGCCTTGAGCGACGATACGAGCAATATTCCACCGCCAGCTTTCCAGCTCTTCACTTCAGTCCACGGCAGAAGAATCCCGGTATGGCTATAGATTCCATTTTCATTGATCGTACCTGATTGATATTTGCCTAACTCCGGTTTTTTATCGCAGGCCGATTTCCACACCATGCGTTGATAGCCATAGGTAAACAGAATAATTGCGGGAAGGCTAAGCCAGATCAGCGCTTCTGGAATGGCGCTGAAACTATCTGAATTTATTATCCACCAGCCTCCCCAAGCGATCAAAATGACAGCCGCCCACCTGAATGCTCTTTTCCAGCGAGGCTCATTCAATCCCCTGGAACGCATATATTCATCCCGCGTCAGATTGCCTGAAAACCTGATTTCCTGAGTTTGTTTTGGTTCTGTATCTGCTATCAATTCATCATCTCCTGTAAGCAAATATTACGTTGCTAAACGTAAAACGATTCATTTCGTTCCTTGTTTTTTACACTTCTATTCATTATTTAATCAACTGATGCTATGGCGCTATCAATCTCACCAATTGAACGTCGCGTCCCGGCTCGCGGGGGAGAAGGTGGTTGGTGTCCGGATAGCGTTTCCACCAGAGCGCGGGGCGTTTATGCGATGGCATCGAGTATTTCCCAGCAAATGCTATCAGTCAGGCAGGCTTCAGCCGCCCTGGGACAGCTCAACGCATAGGCATCAGCATCGGGCGCGCGCCAAATCAAGTCGTAGCGCCCCAGCACATCATCGTATCGCGCCAGCGTTGCGCCCGGCGTTTGCTTCGCTATGTCGATGAAGCTGTCGAGCACCGAGGACGACTCGAAAAACAAGTTGCAGATGTCCCATTCGAACGAAGTCGCATGAAATTTCACAAAATATTCCCCAAAGTCTAGACCGCTCCAGCTACACCTAACGGCGACCCGGCCTGTTGCAGCGTCACCGACTAGTTCGCTGTCACTCTCAAAAACACGCATGAGCTCATCGGGCGGGAAGAGAAAGGTCAGACACAGATCACTACCCTCGCGCGCATCGCAGACGTTGCGATCCACATCCCGCATGAGTTGCTCCGACCCGGTTTCCAGCGCGCGCAGCAACCTGTCTTTGTCTTCCGCTGCCAGATGCGCGATCACCGCCCGCACCAATTGCCCAGCACTGGTTCGCGGGGCGACAATTTCTAATGAAGTTATTCGGCTCATCCATCACCTCTCTCTAAAACAGTTCAAAGGTTGTCATCCACTCACAGCAGCAAGGAACATCTAAGCAGCGCACCCTGGCGATCGATTTGCCTGAGTGCCCGTTCGATCACTGCGGGAGTCAGTTCCGCTGCAACGACTATCATGTGTGGCGCGTCAAAATGCAGTCTTTCCGTGCTTTCCTCAAGCCAATCGCCACATGCAGCCAGCGCCTCCGGACGCATGAAATAGCACCAGCGCCGACTTCCGTCCTGCATGAAAAGCGTGACTTCGATACCGACCTGCAACTGGCGCTGAAGATCGTCATCAATAGTGAACGAATCAAAGTAAGCCATGATGCCCATCACTCGATGACGACCGGCGCCAGTAATCCATCGTTGCCCTCACCCTGATATTCAACATGCCGCGTCGGGCCAAGAAATGCTTTTAGCAGTCTGGCCAACTGCATACCTTCCGCATTGAATGCCTCGGTATCCAATAAACCTTCGGAATTTTGATCTTCGTAAACAAGAATCCACCGGTCGAAGCGGTCGCTCAGTTCTCGGGGCAATTTCAACGCACTATGCTCCAGCATGCCATGCCGCCAACCGCCGGTTTCCTTCTCCGAAAAACCCCATATCCCAGAACTGCCGTACTCCGCCATGACACGAATTTTTAGCGAGGGATTTTTATGTTTCATTGTGCTCTCCTTGGATACTGGGATGGCCGCATGACACAACGTGCTGGCAAGTGCAGCGGCGATTAAGAAGATAAATATTTGCGCGTATCGCATTGGGTTCATTCCTGTTATCAGTTAATCCCACCAGTTGAACAAAGCTTCGCCCATCGTCTGTGGTTTCCAGTATTTAAGATCACTTTCACTCATATAGGGCAGATCCGGCAGCAATTGAAAATCCGCTTCCAGTTCCGCTTTGCTCAGAACATTAATTCCATAAAACGCTTTCAACTTCGCCGCGATCTCGGCGCAATCCACGAACTGGAGCTTGATACCCCGCTCATCAGATATAACATGACTGCAAACTGCCCAGCACCCGTCGTAGGAGTACAGCAAGTAGCGTTTTGCGTCCTCCTGATGATCGAATCCCCCTGTGAATTCAACGTAGGAGAAATTCGGGGTGACTTCAGGTTCATATATCGGCCCCACCCGGCAGTAAAGTGCAACACCAATTTTTTTCACTATGTGAGGAAACGAGTCCCACGATTTTTCGGTTGGATTTAACGACTCCATCAATGCCGGATGGGACATTTCGACGGCGTACCAACAAGAACAGGAGCTTGGTTCAGGTGACGGATTCCATGCCACCAAAAAGTGCAGTGACAACATTTTACCGGCAGCAAATTTTCCGAGGCGAACCGACATCGCGTTGTCCGTCATTGCAACCGAATTATTTTCACAGGCAGATTGGCCTTGATCATTCAAGCGCAGGGTGAGTTGATCTGAAGCTTCTGTGCCTATCATCACCAGCTTGCCATCAGACTCCCATTCCCATGCCTGCAATGCCTCGCAGGAATTCCCCCGCCCCGTTACTTTCGAGTCATCCCACTTGCAGTAAAACTCCAGATTCTCAAACGTCGAAAACGACAACCCTTCGAACAACACCGCCGCACAGCCTTCAACGCTCATTCCCAATGGCAGTTCGCGATTAACAGGGCGTACCGAAAAACGAAAATCATCAATTTCCCCTGCATCAGCCTTGATGCCAAAAGACAAGGTCCCGATGGGGGTTTCCAACGATGTGTTTTTACTGGCTTGACGATTCAATTTATTCTCCTGCAAAACGGATCGTGTTCAATATCTCCAGACTGTGGACATCAACACGGTTTGTATCCGCGTCAGCAGGCAGGTTGCGTGCATAAGGCAAGGCATCCTGAGAGAACCAAAGCACCTTGTCATCACTAAGCTCATCGCAAAACACCAGCACAGCACTAGACACCTGTTTGGCCATTTCGATAAAACTGCCTCGCACCGATGGTGAGCAGAGGAATAGTTCGCTGATACTGCCTGCAAGCGAAGCTGCCTGGAACTCCACGTAATGCTTCCCAAAGGATAATGAGGTAAAAATGCAGCCTACCGCGATTCTTCCGGTGGCAGGGTCGCCGGGCAAGCCATATTCTTCCTCAAAAGCTTTCAGCCCCTCATCGGGCGGAAAAAGAAATTCCATACAAACTAAGCGATCATCTTCACCTTCCTCACGCTCAATATCCTGCATGATCTGTTCAGGCTCGTTTTCAAGCGCGCGCCACAATTTGGCCTTGTCTTCCTCCAGCAGATGCTCGCTCACCGACCGCACCAACTGCTCAGCATTGGATCGCGGCGCGATAATTTCAAATGACGTTATTCTGCTCACCAATCCCCCCGATTCCTGACCGATACGACAGGTTCAATGCACTACTTTGCTGCGCGCACATCAAATAACTTTCCTATCACACCTGCTTTGACGTTGATACAAGGTAAATATCAGGCTAACTGGCTAATCCTGACGAACTCATATTTCTCTTCGTCTAAAGACATTGCAAGGATGACACCTTATCTGCAATCAGTGTGTTGATGCCATCATCCGGCGGCAAAATACATCAACAAATACATTAAAAATTTCTATCCGAAGGAGAATTGTATGAACCGTAAGTTTTTATTAGGTGCTTTGCTTATTTGCGCATGCGGCCAAACACTGGCTGGCGAGTTACCTAGCGAGACGTTGGAGAGCAGTCATATTTCAGCGCAGATACTCGAAAAGGACGTGTCCGTTAGCACAATTCAACAGTTGTTCAAAAACGCTTTTATGAAAACCTCGCTGGATAGTGACGGCGATCTGTGGGTGGAAGTAGAAAATAATTTTAAAGTTATGATTCATGTTGATTCATCGCGGAAACTAATTCAATACAGACTGGCGTTTGGCTTCAAAAAAGCAGGGCTAGATACGAAAAAACTTATTCTTGTTAACAAAATGAATGACAATGTAATCATGGCTCGTTTCTCGATTCCAGAAAGCAACTCAAGTACATTGGTCGTTGATTACTTCTTGCCCTTTGAAGAAGCGATTCCATCTTTCCAAATTGTTTCTGCAATACGATTATTAACCGGGGTGTCAACTAGAGCGCTTCGCAACTATGACAAGGAAGACTTGCTCAAATAAGAAATTGCCCCGGATCGCAGACCCTCATAAAGATGAAGTCCATAAACCACTGACAGCGGGAGGGCTAGCACCCTCGCCGCTTCGGTCAATTAACGTAACCGAAACAATTCAACGACGAACTGACAACCGGCTTCAAAGCGTGCGTCAACGGAACAATACCGTCTTCATCAGGTTCATTTACATCGCCCCCTCCTGTATCAATTACAAGACTTTTTCAGCATTGAAATGCTGTATCGCATCATGCAACTCACCGGGATGAAGTGGAAGCGATGAAAATAGTGCGAACCAACATAAATTTCCAGGCGATCAACAGCTACAAGGCGCTACTTTTTTGTCACCGCATGATCTGCGTTCACATCTGTACCTTGCTCTTTCATCTGCGCCAGCGTCCTCATCGCAAGTTCATTCCCATGTCCAGCCGCCAGATGAAACCATTTCAGCGCCTCGGCGATATTTTTCTGCACACCTAGCCCGTTCAGATTCATATAACCGAGATCATTTTCTGCCGATGAGAATTTTTGCGCAGCCGCCAGCGTTTCCCATTTCAGGGCTTCAGCGAAATCCGCTTTGCCACCGATGCCCATGAGGCAATGCGCACCCAGCATCTGTTGCGCACTGGCATCGCCCTGTTCTGCGGCGAGGCGATACCATTTGTGGGCTTCTGCATAATCCTGTTTTATACCATTTTCATTATTATTGAAAATATCGCCGAGTCTTTTCTGTGCAACCAGATCGCCCTGCTCTGCAGCGGGTTTGAACCACTTGATGGCTTCTGCAATATCGGGTGTTCCGCCGTAACCGTCCTGATAAAACACACCCAGATTGGCTTGCGCCTCGGCATATCCCTGCGCTGCCGAAAGTCTTAACCACTTGATGGCCTGCGCGTCATCCTGCTTGACACCCAGCCCCTTGAAATAGAAAAAACCCAGCTTGTTTTGCGAACCAGCATCGCCCGCTGCGGCGGCTGTTGCGTACCATTTTGCCGCCTGCGCGTAATCCTTGGTGACACCGATCCCCAGTTCATACATCCCTGCCAGATTGCGCAAGGCTTGCAGCTCGCCCTGTGCTGCTGCCTGTTTGTACCATTTCTCAGCCTGCACGGAATCCTGCGCCATACCCTCACCATGTTCGTACATGGCACCGAGGTTATATTGCGCCTTGGCAAAACCATTTTCCGCCGCACTCTGCGTCAGTTTCACCGCCGCACCCAAATCCTTGGCTACGCCCCAGCCCGCGTAATAATGCACGGCCAGCCTTTGTTCCGCTTCTGCGCTGCCCTGTGCTGCGGCTAATCGGTACCACTTGAGCGCTTCGGAATAATCCTGCGACACATGCTCGCCTACGGAGAAATAGTTACCCAATTGAACCTGCGCAATTACCATGCCTTGTTCGGCGGCCTTTCGATACCATTGGATGGTTAGATTAAAATCCTTGGGCACGCCCAGACCATCCTGATACAGCGAACCGAGATTCAGTTGTGCATTGTCATAGCCTTGATCCGCCGCCAGTCTGAACCACTTCGCTGCTTCGGCGTAATCCTGTTTGACCCCGAGAGCGTCACGGTACAACACCCCAAGATTGGCCTGAGCTTCAGCATCGCCCTGGTCGGCCGCGAGCCGCATTAACCTTGCTGCCTCGGTAACATCTTTGCTAACGCCTTCCCCAAAGAGATACATGCCGCTCAGATTATCTTGCGCCTTCGCATTCCCCTGCCTAGCCGCCAGTTGAAACCATTTAAGCGCCTCGGCTAAATTCACCGTTACACCAATACCGCGCTTATAAAACACGCCCAAAGCATTTTGCGCAGACGCATCCCCTTTTTCTGCCAGCACCTTGAAAATCTTGTAGGCCGTTGCATAGTCCTTACTGGCATACGCGGCTTTGCCCTGCACATAGTTCGCCGGCTCCTCGGCGTAGGACGGTATGGCGAATAAGTTCGCCCCTAGCAAAAACATTGCCATGGTGCCTGCACGCAGCAAACTTGCTCTGTTCATAACTATTCCTCTGGTTAGTCGCAAGCTCATTTGCGCTTGCCTTGTTGCTTCCGAATAAACCGTTCCGCCTGCTCCTCGTCCTCGCCGACCTTTTTTATCTCCCGGCCTTCAGGCGTGATCAACCAGTAATAGTCAGACGAGCCGCCTTCCTTGAAGTATTTATGCTTTGACACAACCAGATGGTTGGCGTACTTTCCTTTGCCTACGAGCAGCACATCATTTGCGTCTGTAATGTAATGCTCTTTGCCGCTAGCCATGTCCAGCACATGCAAAGCATTGGAAACCGCCCATGCCGCCACCAAGAAATATAACTGCTTACCATCTGCAGAAAACTTCCAATTATTGAATAACGTGAGCGTCTTTTCGGAGACTTCATCATAATGCGTAGCCAATAAACGACGCACCTCCTTGCCGGAAATATCAGATTGCCAGAGTTCGCTTTCCAGATCCTCACTATCCGCCGCTTTTTCCTTCGTCTTACGCCCGAACACCACCTTCTGCCCATCCGGGGAAAGGAGCGGCTCGCTGTCTGTATGCTGGGAAGTCAGTTGCGTAGAAACACCATCATCAGCAACATAGAAAATATCCCCCCCTTGCTCTCGCACAGAAGCGGCATTCGCCGCACCCGCACACATCAATACCAGAATCATGAAACCAAACTTCATAACACCTCCGTCGTGCTGGTAAATTGGACAGGCGGATTCAAATCTGAAGTGCAACTTTTGTAATCGAATTTAAGTGGCGAGCTGCGTTAACATCGAGCCACTTAAACGACAAAGTAAAAGGAACACAGATGAAGCACTATAAGCAGCTCGACCGCGAACAACGATACCAGATTTCTGGGTTACATAAAGCAGGTTGGAACCAAACAGAAATTGCAGACGAAATGGGCGTAAACAAATCAACGATTTCACGAGAGTGCGTATTCCACGGTCATTCGGCCACTGATTCCACGCACATTCGGCCACCCAGTCCACGGCAATCCGGCCACTGATTCCATGAACATCCGGCCAGCCATTCCACGGTGATTCGGCCACCCCCGTCAGGGAGCGACGCAAGATAATTTTCACCTACCATCCGCCCTTTTATCGGAGCAAGGGACGGATATGGAGAAGTTGTCGATGCGTAAAATCAGAGAAGTATTACGACTGAAGTTTGAACTTGATCTGTCGGAACGGCAGATATCCAAAAGCGCACAAATATCCAGAAGCACTATCGGGGACTATT
>JAVHQJ010000238.1:0-2044 GCA_036171075.1 Sideroxydans sp.
GTGCAGCAGCTCCCCGTCTTGCGTGCGCGCCATCTCGGCGATGCTGCTCCAAAGGAAAGCGGGCTGGATCACATAATGCGTCTTGCGGCGCATCTGTTTTTCAAACTCTGCCGTGTCGTCCGGGTTATGCGCGTACCACACCGCCAGCGGCGCGCGGCGATCACCTGCGACCAGCTTCGGGTAGTCCGCTCCCAGTTCCTTTTGCGCCGCAGCCTCGTAGTTGTCCGACAGGTAGCGCAGGAACAGGAAAGAGAGCATGTAATCGCGGAAGTCGTCCGCGTTCATCGCACCGCGTAAGGTATCGGCAATGCCCCACAGCGTGGTGCCCAGTTGTTTTTGGTCTTGTTCGGTCATTTGATTCCTTCGTTTTCCGGCATGATTGCTATGCAGCGCTTTTTCGTTTCATCGTTCCCACGCTCCAGCGTGGGAACGCGCCCAAGGCGCTCCAGCGCCCCATACCGGTCAGCACCATGAATCAATACCGATCAGCCCCGGCTGCCCAAGATAATTCCGCGCACTTGAATAGCGCCAATGCTCGGGCAGATCCACATACCCGCGCTTCACCGGATTGCGGTGGATGTAATCCAGCTTCTCCCACATTACGTCTTCACTGAACATCATCTCGGCATGCGAACCTTCTTGCCAGAACTGATATTCCCGATCACTCTTGTGTGCCTTCTTTGCAAATCGCAGCCGCGCCAACAGGCGCTCCGCCTTGTGCGCCACCAACAACTCAATGAGCCGGGCAGCGGTGAAAGACTTGAAACTGCTCAGGCATTTATCCAAACGCGGTGCCTGAGCCACGAAATGCAGATGGTTTTCCAGAATTACATAACCGAAAAGCTGCAAGCCATCGTGCTGGCGCTGGTGCGACCAGCTATCAAGGAGAATTTGCACCGCATCCGGGCGGGTAAATACGGGCAGCCACTCGACCACCGTGCAAGTCAAAAAATGCGGCTTGTCCGGCTCAAGGATGACGTATCGGCTTCGGCTCATGGCTTGGTTTCCGACCGGGGCGCGGGGGCATCTACCACCGCATGCTCACCTGATACCGGTCGCGGCCAGTACACACCGCTGGAGCGGTGCAGGCTGCGTTCCCACGCTGGAGCGTGGGAACGATCCATGGAGGGACTCGTCAGCCGTCAGCCCATTGAAGTAGTAGATGACGATATTGGTATCGAACAGATAACGCATCAATTCCAACCCTCACGAGTGGATGCCAGATAGTCGTCCACGGTTTGCCGGGAGCGGTGGGCAACACCGAAATAACGGCGCGGGTCGAAATCATTGACTGGCTGGCTGGCGATGCCCTCTTCTTCTGCTAGCTGTTGCAGCACGATTTGCACCAGTCGGAACTTCTCGACATGGGAGAGGGTAGCGACCGAGGGCAGGAGTTCGTTGATGGTCATGGCGTGTTCTCCGTTGTGGGATTTGGGAAAAGCTGCTGCATCAGCCCTTTTTTATGGGTCTTGAGCGCGGCGAGTTTTTGGGTATTGGCGGAGATAAGGTCGTCGAGGGAAGCGAGGCAGTCGGCGATTTTTTGTTGTTCTAAGCCGTCAGGAATATAAAGGGATAACGCTTTTAATTGCCCACCCGTGATTAAGGGCTGACCCGATCCAAAAATTAGCTTGTTTAAGCCTAAGCTCTCAAGGTAATAAAAAATGAAATCAATAAGTTCTGGTTTTTTGAGCCGAATAACAAGCGTGTTATCTGTAACACCAAATTTTCCATTTGATTTTGTTAAGAGTCCGGCATTTGCTCCAACTCTGGCAGCTAAAATAAATTTACCCTTGTAAGTGTCGCTTGATGTTTTGCCAATAACACCAGTAGAGCCATATAAATCGTATGCTCCATCTGAGTCGATCTTGTCCTTCCCAGATGAGATGCTGTCGCTTATGTCTCCCAAACTATTTTCATTCCACGCATCCCGAAACTCGGGGAAGCGCAGTTTGGGCAGGGTTTCGCCTTCGGCGGGGAAAAGCTGCTGCATCAGCTAGCCGTTGGCGAAAGGTGTTGATAATTACGGGAGCGACATGCTCCCGTA
>JAVHQJ010000239.1:0-9822 GCA_036171075.1 Sideroxydans sp.
ACAGCCGCCGGATCGCGGGCGATGAAGTCGCTCACGTGGTCCAGATAGTCCGGGTACACCTCCAGCAAGGCGGCCATGGCCGCCTTTTGCAAGGCATGGCGCTCCTCCGAAAAGCTCACGCCGCCCTCGTGGAATACGAATACGTCGCCAGCCAGAAGATTCCGCCACCCGGCAGCGGCGGCCCGCCGGCAGAAATCGTTTTCCTCACCATAGCCGCGGCCGAAGCGTTGGGCATCGAACAACCCTACCCGCTCCAGACAGGTACGGCGGATATACATGCAAAAACCGACCGCCGTCGGCAAATCCACCGACAGGCCGGTGTTGGTTACCGCAAACAACCGGTCCAGCGTGGCCAGCCCCAGTGTGCCCGGTACTCCACCAGTCCAGCCTTCATACGGATAGGAACAGATCGTGCCATTGTTAGAGAAAGGCGTGACCGTGCCGATACCGTCATCCTTGTAGGCACACGCCCGCAAACGATCCAACCAATCGTTGGCCACTTCGGTATCGCTGTTGAGTAGAACCACATCGCGATCCGGATGGAATGACATACCCCTATTCACCGAACAAACGAATCCAAGATTCTGCTCGTTACGCAGCAAGGTCAGGGCGCGGCGGGCGGCCAGATCATCCAGGCAGGCGGCCAACCCTGGTTCCGGGCTCGCATCGTCCACCATGATTAACTCAAAACGGGTTTCCTGTGAATTTTCCAGAACACTTTCGATACAGCGCAGGGTTTCGTCATAACCACGATAGACAGGCACGATCACGTCCACCGCCACGCCCGAATCGTCGGCGGCTTGCGCTTGGCCGGAATGATTCAGCGATGCCATGCGGATTAAGGGGCAGCCGTTGGCAAAGGAACAGCCTTAACAACATATTGCAAGGGAATGGCATCTTGTTCCGCCACTGCCGGATCAGCGCCCGCTGCCTGAGCCAAGCCCCTGATTGCGGGAAGAAATTTTTCCCGCTCCGGCTCATTGAAAATTCTTGGGTACCCCTCAACTAGGCGGTAGCCTGACGATTCGAACAAATCGATCATGGTGATTCTCGTAAAAAACCGCAGGTGAGTGCGATCCAGCAACCCCTGATTCTCATACCGGAGCAGACCGCAGCTCAGGCGCGCCTGAAAGCTCCAGTGCTGGGAATTTGGAATACAGGCAACAATCATTCCATCAGGAGAAAGGTAGTTCTTGATGCGTCGAAGCAGCGCCCACGGATCCCGAAGATGTTCGAGCGAATCGCCAAATATCCAGCAATCTAAAGGGGCAAGTGCGGCGAATGCTTCATCCGTCATGGCCTCCACATCCGCGCAAATAACGGAACGGCAAATTCGGGAAGCAAACTGCGCGGAATCCGCATCAATTTCCATGCCCACATAATCGCACCCTGGATTTTTCTGTAAATAGGCTCGTGCCAGCGCACCCCTGCTACACCCCACTTCAACGATTTTTTTCAGGCCATCGGGGATCATTCTCAACAAATCGGGGTTATGCTGGTCGTGCGCGGGCGTCTGTTTCATTTGATTAAATACTACAATGAGAATTGGGTTGATGAGAAAAATCCGGCTTGTCTGCGGCACCCGGGCTTCGCGGGAAGACTTTTTCAAGACATCGGCGCTGGGACGCTCCATCGCGCTTTACGCACACTCTCCCGGTGTTCAATTACAATTGTTTCCCACAAACATCTCGGCATTATCCATCATTTATAACCAAGCAATCGAAGCCGCGCTAAAAGACCCTGCAATACTCGTTTTCATTCATGATGACATCCACCTGACCGACTATTACTGGCAGGAAAAAATTCGCCAGTCGCTGGAGCGTTTCGATATAGTCGGGCTGGCCGGCAACAGACGCCGAACTGACAAACAGCCATCATGGGCTTTTATTCTCAACGACCAGGGGGCTCCCGAATGGGACCAGCCAGAAAACCTGAGCGGCATAGTGGGTCATGGCTCAGGCTTTCCCTGCACCAGCCTCAGCGTTTATGGACCACCCAGCCAAGAATGCAAGCTGCTTGACGGAATGATGCTCATTGTGGATTCACAAACCCTGGCGCGCCACAATCTTCGATTTGACCCGAAATTCGCCTTTCATTTCTATGACATGGATTTTTGCCGGCAAGCCGAAATTCATGGTCTGCGCATGGGAACATGGCCGATTTGCACTGTTCACGAGAGCAAGGGCAACTATGGCAGCGAATCATGGTTGCGGGCTTATGCAGCGTACCTTGAAAAATACTCGGTATAGGGAAAAATAACCCACCGCATTCGCTTTTACCTGACCGCCAGTTTGCCGGAAGCGATCGCAGCGATTGCCTGGAGCCTAAGTAAATCCTCCGTGGTATCCTTTGGGTTGATGAAATGGTCGGAACCGAGGACCTGTCCGTTATAAAAGTCCCTGTTGGTAGCGGTTATCCGTTCGGGATAATTGGCGCAATAACTGGCGTCCTTGATAAAGACCGCGACAAAATCATTCCAGAAATCATTATTCTGGAATGACATATATGACTCCAGCAGCGCCGGATTCAAATTGCACCGTCTAGCCCAATTCACCAGCGCGGTGCCGCTATCCGGATAAAATCTCCAGCAATCGACCGGATAACGATGAAACGGGCCATTGGACGGCACATTCATATAAAACAACCCAGTGGGTTTGAGAACCCGCAAAATCTCTATGAACAGAATCCAGAACATTTCCGAGTGTTCGAGAACGCTGGAACTCAGACAGAAATCCACCGATCCGTCTTCAAATGGCAGCTTGTACGGGTCGTCGAGAACGACATCTATACCCTTACCGCTGGCAAAATCGACACCTATATATTCCATGCCATTCGGGCAAATACTTCTAATCGAGCCATTTACATCCTGAGACCCGATTTCAATAATACGGGATCCAGCCATATCCGGAGTCAGATAAGTTTTGAAGAAAAAATCGGCATTGGCCATGGCGGAAGGATGCATGTAAATTCCAAAAGTAATAATCGGTCAAATTGAATCAGATCGAAGATTGGCGCTTTAGCCGCCCCCGCATCACTCACCTCGACCACGAAGCGTGGCCTGGGAGTAGAACCTTTCCAGCGCGCGAATAGGGGTTTCATCCTCAAAAATACGGCTTGATTGGCTCAGAATCGCACGGGACATCTGATTGCGCCATTCCCTGTCCTTAGCCAGGCGAACCGCAATCTCCACATAATCCTGCGCATCCTTTGCCACCAGCTCGTCCAGCCCCATCGCCTTCAACATGCCATAGCTCTGTCTTCCCCGCATCATCTCGCCCGGCAGGACCACCATCGGCAGGCCGCAAGCCAATGCGTCCAGAGCGGTATTGCCTCCCGACCAGTACAGGGTATCGAGCATCACGTCGCACGCCACGTTGACTTGCAAAAAATCCTCATGCGGCATCTTGGGCAGGATTTTCACCCTGCCGGCCCCATCCAGTTTTCCGGCTTCAAAAGCCCGGGACAGGCGGGAAACGAACTGCTGGGTAATAAACGCCTGCATATCCTGAAACAGGACAAGTACGCCATTGTTGTCCCGCTTTAGTATCTCGACAAACAGGCCGTCATTGTCGGGATGAATTTTGAACAGGGATTGCGGACATAGATAGAGATTCTTCCCCTCGGGCAACTGGAAGGCGGAACGCCGCACGATTTCGGGAATGTTTTGCGGCCTGGAATAGAACGTCCCGATTCCCGGCAAGCGCACCAGTTCTTCGCCATAGTGTTCTGCTGCGTGCTCCGGTTCCATCAGTTCGCTGGAAAAAAAGTAATCCATATTGGCACAGCCGGTCGTGGCGGGATGTCCCCAGGCGGCACACTGGACCGGAGCAAGGCGGAAATTAGCCAGAATGGGGGTAGTGGTATCCATGCCGACCTCAGGGTACACCAGCACGTCCAGATGGTCGTCCCTGACGCGCCCGGCAATCTCGGCCACCCCCCTCCCGGCCAGATGCGCGAAATGATCGCAGCCTTCCGCGATCTCCGCCGAAAAATCATCCTTGAAATGCCTGGTGTGATAAACGAAAACCTCGAATTCCCGCCGGTCTAGTTTTGAAATCCAGCTCCTGAAATAGGACCCAACCGTACAGCGGTGCAGGAAACTGCTCAGATAGCCGATTCTTGTCCTGCGCTCCATGCGTTCCGGCAAAACGGAGATGCTTTCAAACTGTTCCGGCATGGCGTTTTTCAGCAGCTTCTCCAGAAAATGGCCGTATCTTTCCTGCAACTGCCTGTCGTTCTGCCCCTGGTAAGCAAGATAAAAATTCCCCCATTGCGCGAGATCCGCCACCAGCTCACGCGCGGGCTTTTTCATGAACAGCCCCACGTTCTCGATCAGGCTTTCCAGCCCCTGGGCATAGCGCTTGCGGAATTCCTGAATCTCCTCCACGCTCTGGTAAACCGGCGGCAGCGTCAGGCAATACCCCAGGGAGGCCGCCAGACTGGAGGGATCGCCAGCCAGCATGCGCTGATAGATGGCGATGGCTTCCGGCACCTTGCCCTGCTCCTTCAGCACATAAGCCAGATTGGTCAGGACGGCGGCATAATGGGGCCGCAGCGCGTCTGCCGCGCGGAAGCTGGTTTCTGCGGCAGCAAACTGCCTCTCCAGCTTCAGGGCGCAGCCCAGACCATAATGCCCGTCAAAACTGTCCGGCTTGAGCGCCGCCGCCTGCCTGAAAGCCTCCTGTGCCTCATTAATCCGTCCCAGCAAAACCAGGGCCTCGCCCAGGTTGATGTAAGGGATGAAATAATCGGGCTGAAGCCGCATGGCGTGACGGAAATAATTGATTGCCTCCTCGTGCCGGCCCTGGACGCTCATGGCATTACCGAGATTATTGAAAGCCTTCGCGTAGGCGGGATCGCACCTTGTCGCCGCCTGAAAGTGGCTCAACGCCTCATCCAGCGCCCCCTTCTGCTGCAGCAGAATGCCCAGGGTGTTATAGGCCCGGCACAGGCGCGGATTCAGGCCCACCGCCCGGCGCAGATGCGTAATGGCCTCGTCGATGCGGCCCGCATCCTCATCCAGTTGCGCCATGAAGAGGTGATACCTCGACTGCGTGCCGTCGGCCTCGATCGCGCGGCGCACAAACTCGTAAGACTGTTTCAGGTCGCACTGCTCATGCAGAAGCACGCCCAGGCCAAACAAGGCGTCGGCATGGCCGTTATCCAGTGCCAGCGACCTCTGATAGAGGTCGCGCGCCTTGTTCAGTTTGCCAGCCTTGTGCAAGGCCGTGGCTTCACGAAAATAATCCGGTTTGTTCGCCATCAATCTTTATATCCAAAGGACGCATTTAATCAGTGCGCCTTATCTTAAGGGCCGACGCTGACAAGCAGATTTTTCGCTTCTTTTCCTCGCCCCTGTTTCCGGTAAAGATTTGCCAGTTCCCGGCGAGCATCTGCATAATCCGGATAGATAGCCAACGCTTTTTTGAACAAGGCTTCAGCATGAGCCTGTTCACCGCGCTCGATCAACAATCTTCCATACAGAAAAAGCGCGGGCGCATAATCGGGTTGAGCGTCCAGCACTTCGCGATAACCCGGTTCGGCCTCCGTGATATTTCCCATCTGGTGCGCGCCAATGGCTTTTCTGAACAAGCTTGACAGTTCCTGTGCGCTCAAGGGACAACAAGCGTCGAGCGACACATTTTTCTCCTCCAGCGCGCGAGTATAAGCCGCCTCCAGATTTCTGACGTAGCCACTGATATCGACCAGGGCCGATTTTTTCAAGCCGCGCTGAATCTCCCCCTTGATTTTCTTACGAGCAACTTTATCGAGCGCCAGGCGGCAGGCAATTTCGATATATTCCGCCTCGCTCACCGCGATGCTTCCCTGCACGCCCAGATTCATCAGAATGCTGTAGGACGCGCGCTCCGAATGGCGCTGCCCGACTAGAGTCACCACCGGCACGCCCATGTCCAGGGCGGCAAGCGTGGTATCGCCCCCGCCATAGGGGAAGGTATCCAGAACCACGTCCACCACACGGTAGCGCGCGCGGTTAATCGCATCATCCCGCGAGGCGGGCACGAACGCCACTCGCTCCGGCGGTATCCCCATGAGCACCGCCTGGCGCAGGAGGCTATTCTTTTCATCCTCGTAATAAGGGGAAAAAGCCAGTACGCCCCCTTCCACCTGCTCCAGAATTTTGCGCCAGGCATCCATCTGGCGCGGCGAGAATTTCATGATATAGGCGAATGCGCCGAAAACCACCGCATCCTTCGGAATCCCCAGCATTTTTCGGGTCGGCGACTGCTCGGCGGGAGCGATGTGCTTGAAGGGGAAAACGCAGCCATCGAGCGGCAGCAGTTTTTCCAGCAGGTATTTCTGGTTTTCCGGCGTGTCGGCAAAATGATCGGTCAGCTTGTAGTCCACCGTTCTCAAGCCGACTGCCCCGTGATACCCAAGGTGCGTCATCTGTATCCTGGCCGGCTTGAAACTCAGAATGGCGGGCTTGGATGAAGTCGAATGCGCGCCCAGGTCCACCAGAATATCGAGGTCATCCTCCGCAATCAGTTTTGCCGTGTCAAAAGGCGAGAAAGGCTCGACCGCGACAAACTTGTGGCTCAGCGCGCGGAACCTCCGTGTCAGATCATCCTCGTGTTTCTCCGGGAGCAGGGAGTAGCAATAAATTTCAAACACGGCATCATCGTGCCGCGACAGCACTTCCAGCATCAGCTTGCCCATCACATGTAGCTTGAAATCAGGCGAGAGATAGCCGATGCGTATCTTGCTGCCGCGCGTCCGCTTTGGCGGAACGAGCGGGAAAGGCGAGCGATAATTCGCGCTCATCAAGGTGTCGAATTTTTCGTACAGGGCAAATATGCGCGCCTGCGGCACGTCAAAATACTGAATTCGTCCGATCGCCTCCGATAATTTCCCCTCTTCCCCGGCCCGATACGGATAGGCAAGCACTTTTTCAAGGTAGATGCGCTCCCGCTCCGGGTCGCCCAAATAACGGCTATGCGTCAAACCCGCAAGATAAAGCTCGATGGAAGGCAGGATGCTTTTTTCGTAGCGCAGAAACAGTTCCACCCTTTTCTCGATCCATCCCAGCCAGTAACACCCATTAAGCGCATTATCGAAGGCAAAAACGTTCTCGGGATCGTATTCCAGGGTATCTATAAACTTTTGCACCGAGACGGGAATATTTCCCTGTTTCTTGAGCGTCAGTCCGAGGTTGTAATGCGCCTGCACTAGCGCCGGGCGGATTTTGAGCGCCTGCCTGTAACTGGCGGCCGCCTCATCCAGTTTTGCCTGGGCGAGATACAAATTACCCAGGTTGTTGAATGCCTCAGCCAGCAGCGGATTCAGGCCGGAAGCGCGCTTATAGCAGGAGATCGCCTCATCGACCCTGCCAAGATGCTGCAGCGCAAGACCAAGATAATAAAAAGGCTCGGCGCGGTCAGGCATGATTCGGACAGCCTGATTCAGGCAATCGACAGCCTGCGCCCAGCGGCCTGCGTTGATATGCGTCTGCGCAACACGCGCCAAATTCACGGTATTTGCCTTTTTTTTCATCAGATGGATTCGCGCACGGTAGAGTTCAAACCAGAGCGGCCGACCGCTAACTTCTCAATTTTTGCAGCCACTTTCTAAATTGACGCAGAGGCGCGGTCAGGCGCCAGGATTTCGATTGTAGCATTCCATTCACCTCCCACCTTGCTTCGCGTAATGCCTGCTCGCGCGCGGCAAGTTCAAGTTGCGCGGCATCGAGCGCCTTCTGCCTCTGCGACAGCAAATGGGCGAACTCTGTCAACTGCACATGCTGCTGAAGATTTTCCTGCGCCATATCGCGCGGCGAAGCGATGTGGTGCGAAGCGGGCGGCAATGCCTTCATGAGGGCTTCCGCCGTTTCATCGAGGGGCGCCAGACACAGCAGGTCATAGATCTCGTTGCCATGCTCGCTCAGGTCGATCTCGGCCAGCAGGCGAGGCTCACCAGCGGCAAGGTCATACACCCCGATGCCACATTCACCGCCGCCCGCCCCCGGATCATCGGGATTATTCTCGATGCCCGTGCTTTTCGAGACCCTGCGCGTCACGTTGAAACCCACCGCCATCCGGCCTGGAGCAAGGCTGGCCAGCCCGCGTAAATACCCGCCGATATGCCATTGCCTGCCAGAAAGGGTAGCGATGCTACCGCGCGCCGACTCGCAGAAATAGACCTCGCCATCGGCGGCGCAGAGGGAATGAGGCTGGTAAACGGCTTGCGCCGCGAATTGGCCCGATTGCACATTGAGCAGGTAGCCGTTGACGGCGCTGCTCCATGTCTGGCCCGGCTTATCGCCAAAGCCGGAAATCATCAGCGCATCGTCGATGACGGCAACGGCATTCAGGTGATGCGTATCCCGCCGCGCGTCGCTCGCCTGCCACGCCACGCCGTGCGGCACCGCCGCCCGCTCCTGCAAGTCATAGGCAAGAACCTCATCGCTGCGTGTCGACACCACGTAAAGCAGATTCCCCGACACGGCGATGGAGTGGCCGTCCTTCACCTCGGGCAGCGCCTGGACGAATTCGACCCCGTAGCCTGCGCGGCACAGCACAGAAAGACAGGTGCGCTGCGATTCCGTTTCGGACAGCACATAAATGTAACGCTCGTCCGCCGCCAGCCCCGTGCAGGTCGAAACCGGCTCCTCAAGGCCAAGCGCAATGGCCCTCCTGCTGCCCGTGCCGAGGTTTATTTCAACCAGGCCGGTAGGCCGGGGAGGGCGCATGTTGCAGATCGTAGCCAGTAAAATCGCCATTGCATGATATGGATGGCTGGGCCGTTCGAGGGGACGCGCTTCCCTCATTCCCAGCCCCTCTCCCGCAGGAGAAGGAGGTTAAAAAGCCCCTCGCCCATCGGGAGAGGGGCTGGGGAGATAGACGGCCGCTTGAGCGCTTGCCAGTTTAAGCCTCAACCGGAATTTGGCGCCTTTCGCGGACCAGTCTTATTTTTTCTGCGGCTTGGGGAAATTCGGGTCATTCCGCGGATTCAAGCGCAAAATCGCCTCCTTCTCGGCCTTGACCTTTTCGTTGGCGCGGATTTGGTTGGCATAATCCGCGCTGACTTTCTTGACATAATCGGCCTGCAGTTCCGCCAGGAGGGATGCCTTCATTTCCTCGAAGGAGCGTTCGCGCCGTTCCTTGCGCTCGGCGAGGCGGATGATATGGTAGCCGAACTGAGTCTCTACCGGTTCGCTGATCTCCCCGTGCGTCTTCAGCGCGCTCGCAGCCTCCCAGAAGGGCTTGATCATCCGGCCCTCGCTGAAATAGCCCAAATACCCCTTGTTGCTTTTCGCGCTCGGGTCATCCGAATTTTCCAGCGCCAGCGCCTCGAAGCTTTTCTCGCCGCTTAGGGCCTGTCGGCGCAATTCCTTGGCGCGGGTGAGCGCCTCCTCCTTGCTGCGGGTCTTGAATTCCACCAGGATATGCGAAGCACCCAGCGTGAGCGGAATCACATACTGATCCTTGTTGGCGAGATAATATTCGCGCACGCGCCTGTCCGCATCCGGCAACACGGCCGCTTTTTCCAGTTTTTCCACCCTCGCCCTGGCCAAGGTCTTTTCCGTGTCCAGCGCGATGCGCTTGATCAGCGCGGGGTCGCGGTCCAGGCCCATCTCGCGCGCTTCCGCGGCGAGCCAGCGGTTGATCAGCATGGCATCCAGGGTCTTGTCGATGCGCTTCTGGTCGAGCACGAAATCGACGCGGTCGGTCTCGGGAATGTTGCTAATTTCAGCCTCGAAATCCGATTTCATGATGTCCCCCTTGGGCGAGGCAATCAGCACCTCGTCGGCGGCGCTCACGGCGGGCGCGGCTTCGGCGCCGAGGGAAAGCGCCAGCAAACACA
>JAVHQJ010000240.1:0-2015 GCA_036171075.1 Sideroxydans sp.
CAGTCGCGCCACTGTGACCGCCACTCGCTGTGATAAACTGCAAATTGTTAGCATCAACCCCATTGGAGGCCAGCATGAACACAAACTTGGAAGTCCTAGAAGCCGAAGTCCTACAGTTAGCCTCTGTCGAACGATCTCACCTGCTTGAGCGGCTGATCGCCAGCCTTGATTCAGACCCCGAAGTCGAGAAAGCTTGGGAACGAGAGGCAGATCGAAGGGAATCCGAACTGGAATCCGGTTCGATCTCGGCAGTTTCAGGGCATGAAGCCATCGCACGGCTTCGAGCAAGACTTCAGCGATGACCTACTCGCTCCACCCTGGGGCGGAGCGTGATATTGTCAAGGCTTTGGATTTTTACAGCGAACAAGCTGGCTCCGTGGTCGCCGAACGTTTTCTCGAAGAGTTCGAACGTATCGCCAAACTCTTGGTTGAATATCCCGGCCTCGGTACACCAACGACGAGAGGACGAAGAACATTCCCGCTGAAGGTTTTTCCGTACTCGATCGTATATCGAAATCTTGAAAACAGCATCAGAATTTTGATTGTGCGGCATCAGCACAGGAAGCCCGGCTACGCTGGCGGCAGGCGGTAGGTTTATGCCCAACCCGGCAGTCGAGCGGGAATGCGCAAAGACCACAAGGGTCTTCCCCCGACATCATTGGTGCTAAAGCACCTAATGCTGGCGTGAAAGCGCGCAGCCCCTTAGCTCCACGTTAGGCATCACAGCCAGCCCTTGTTGCGCACCACGCAACGCGCTATCATTCCGGCATGATTACATCGTTTCGCCACAAAGGCCTGCGAAAATACTTTGAATCCGGCAGCTTGGCTGGAATCCAACCTGCACACGCGAATCGCCTCAAAATGCAGTTGGCAGCTCTCGATACCGCTCAAACTATCGAGGACATGGACGTTCCCGGCTTCCGGCTTCACCCGCTAAAGGGAAATGAGCGCGGACACTGGTCAATATGGGTAAACGGTAATTGGCGCGTTACGTTCGTGTTTGAAAACGGCAACGCATTAATTTTGGATTACGAGGATTATCACTAATGACTATGCACAATCCACCCCATCCTGGCGCATTTATTCAAGAGGTTTACCTCACGCCAAACGAGATCAGCTGCAGGGAGCTTGCCCTTAAATTGGGCGTTGCCGCCTCGACTCTCAATCGCGTTCTGAACGAAACCAGTGGCGTGAGTCCTGAAATGGCTCTTCGCCTTTCAAAAGCATTAGGGCGTTCACCTGAAAGCTGGTTGACGATGCAAGACAATTACGACTTATGGCAAGCCAAGCAGACTGTGGATTTGAAAAAAGTCCGTAAGATCGAGTTCAGCTATGCCTAACCCGACATTCAACCCGGACTCCGCAAAGACCGCAAGGATCTTCCCCGACATCATTGGTGCTAAAGCACCTAATGCTGGCGTGAAGGCGCGCAGCCCCTCACTTTAACGTTAGCCCACCATACCTTAAAGATCAGCCTTGATTTATACTACGCCCATGCCTACTCCTGCCGCCACTACTGAATACTTGAAGCTGTCCGTTTCCGAGCGCATTCAGCTCGTCGAGGACATCTGGGATAGTATTGCCGTGGAGGCAATAAACACCATCGAGTTGTCACAAGCTCAAAAGGCTGAGTTGCATCGGCGCGTTGCTGCGCACCGCGCCGCCCCCTCCACTGCTGTCCCGTGGGAACAAGCCCGATCCAAATTATTTTCGAGTAAGCCCTGATGTTGGTCGTGCTCCGTCCTGAGGCTGAGCAAGAACTTCTGGATGCTCAGGCTTGGTATGAGTCCAAGGCATTGGGGTTGGGGGTTGGGGGTTGGGGGTTGGGGGTTGGGGGTTGGGCTTTGAGTTTGCCCGTGCCGCTGATGCGGCAGTAGCATCGGCACTTCGCAATCCGTTTGGGCATTTGCGTATCGAAGAAGAATTCCGCCGAGTGCTATTTCGTAAGTTTCCCTATACGCTCATCCGTGCTTATCGGGTTGTCACACACAGTCACTAGATGTAGCATGTTAAGC
>JAVHQJ010000241.1:0-2004 GCA_036171075.1 Sideroxydans sp.
CATCAAAAACCTCCACGAAATGTCACTTAACTCGTAAAATCTTACAATTACTGGTGGTGCGTATGGTCGGCATTTCGATAAACGCCCTTGAGGACGCCAAATAACAAAAAAGCCTTGCAGTGATGCGAGGCTTTTTTACTTTTACGGGATGATCACTATGTGCGGAATTTGCGGCGAATTACGTTTCGATAAACAAACACCTCATCCCGATCTCATTAAGCGTATGAGCGCCAAGCTGGCACGGCGCGGCCCCGATTCTCAAGGGATGTTTAACGATGGCGTGGTTGCTTTTGGACATCGACGTCTGTCTATCATCGACCTCTCTGAACAAGCCAAGCAGCCCATGGTTGATGAAACGCTCCAACTCACCTTGGTATTCAACGGCACCATTTACAACTACAAAGAACTACGTGCCGAATTGCAGGCAATGGAATATGAGTTTTTTTCCGAGGGGGACAGCGAGGTTATCCTCAAGGCTTATCACGCGTGGGGGGAACAATGCGTCGAACGTTTTTATGGCATGTTCGCTTTTGCCATTTGGGATAAGCGCTCACAAAAACTCTTTCTAGCGCGCGACCGCTTTGGCATAAAACCTCTGTATTACGCATTAGATGGGGCATCGCTGCGTTTTGCCTCAACCTTGCAAGCCTTAATTGCCGCAGGCGGTGTAGATACCAGCATTGACCCCATCGCACTACATCATCAGCTTACGCTCCACGCCTCTGTACCTGCCCCACGCACCTTGCTAAATGGTGTAAAAAAACTTCCGCCTGCCCACTGCATGACTTTTACAGCAGAGGGAGAAGTCACACTGCGGCGCTATTGGTCATTGAATGCCACGCGTCCCAGTGCCTCATTAAGCGAAGCCGACTGGCTGCTTGCAACACGTTACGTGCTAAAAAAATCTGTCGAGCGCCATCGCCTTGCGGCAGATGTTCCCGTCGGTGTTTTGCTTTCAGGCGGACTCGATTCCAGTCTTATCGTAGGATTATTAGCTGATCATGTAGAAGACCTACACACTTTCTCCATTGGCTTTGAAGACATCGGCGGGGATGCCGAAAAAGGCGACGAATTCGAGTATTCAGACCAAGTGGTCGAACGCTTCCACACCCATCATCACAAATATCTGATTCCCAATAGCGAAGTGCTCAAGCGCTTACCTGAAGCGGTATGCAGCATGTCAGAACCAATGGTGAGTCAGGACAACATTGCCTTCTATTTATTGGCAGAAAAAGTATCTCAAGAGGTGAAGGTGGTGCTGGCAGGTCAAGGGGCGGACGAGGTGTTTGGCGGTTACTTCTGGTATCCGCAGATGGATGCTGCGCAAGGTGCCTCACTCGAAAAATTTCGTTCGCACTATTTCGATCGCGACCATGCCGAGTATTTAGAAACCGTCACTGCGCCATTCCACACCCCCGACGTCAGTAGCGCATTCGTACAACGCGAACTTTCACAAGCCAATGCCGACACGTTTCTCGACCAAGTATTGCGCTTCGATGTCACCACCCTCATCGTGGACGACCCCGTCAAACGTATGGATAACATGAGCATGGCGTGGGGATTAGAAGCGCGCGTACCATTTTTAGACCATGAATTGGTCGAATTAGCCGCGCGTATGCCGCCCGAATTACGCCTCAAAGAAGGCGGCAAATTCCCGCTTAAAGCCATTGCGCGCGGATTAATTCCTGATACCGTCATTGATAGACCCAAAGGTTACTTCCCTGTGCCCGCATTGAAATATGTACGCGGAGAATTTTTACGATTCATGCGCGATATTTTAATGTCAGAAGCATGTGTGAAGCGCGGCGTGTTTAATCGCGCTTATGTAGAGAAATTACTGGCCGCCCCTGAATCTTATTTCACGCGACTCAACGGCAGTAAATTGTGGCATCTCGCATTGTTGGAATACTGGCTACAGCTCAATGTTGATTAGCGTGCGAAATAACACTTTAGCTATCTCTGCACTCCCCTCATCAACTTCCGAATGTTTTGCGCATCCGGCTG
>JAVHQJ010000242.1:0-2000 GCA_036171075.1 Sideroxydans sp.
CGGCGAAGAGGATTCTCACCTCTTTTATCGCTACTCATGCCTGCATGCTCACTTCCAAACGCTCCAGCACTCCTCACCGGTATACCTTCAACGCTGTTTGGAACGCTCTCCTACCACTCTCTAAAAGAGAATCTAAAGCTTCGGTGCGTATCTTAGCCCCGTTATATTTTCAGCGCAGAATCGCTAGATCAGTGAGCTGTTACGCTTTCTTTAAAGGATGGCTGCTTCTAAGCCAACTTCCTGATTGTCTCAGCAACTCCACATCTTTTTCCACTCAGATACGACTTTGGGACCTTAGCTGTTAGTCTGGGTTGTTCCCCTCTTGACGATTGATTTTATCACCCACCGCCTGACTCCCGAGATTACGCATGAAGTATTCGGAGTTTGAAAGGGTTTGGTACCGCGGTAAGCAGCCCTAGCCCTGTCAGTGCTCTACCCCTTCATGTTACGACTCGAGGCTATACCTAAATATATTTCGGAGAGAACCAGCTATCACTAAGTTTGATTGGCCTTTCACCCCTATCCACAAGTCATCCGAAAGTTTTTCAACACTTACCGGTTCGATCCTCCACTGGCTCTTACACCAGCTTCAACCTGCTCATGGATAGATCACTTAGTTTCGGGTCTACAGCATCTGACTAATTCGCCCTATTAAGACTCGCTTTCGCTACGGCTCCCCGTTTGGTTAACCTTGCCAGACACCATAACTCGCAGGCTCATTATGCAAAAGGCAGTCCGTCACCCTTCATAAAGAATAGGGCTCCGAATGATTGTAAGCCATAGGTTTCAGGTTCTATTTCACTCTGTTCACCTTTCCCTCACGGTACTGGTTCACTATCGGTCTGGTAGTAGTATTTAGGGTTGGAGGGTGGTCCCCCCGGCTTCAGTCAAGATAACACGTGTCCCGACCTACTCTGGATACTGCTAGCTGTTTCATAATTTCGATTACGGGACTATCACCCTCTATGGTCGAGCTTTCCAACTCATTCTTCTATCAATTCACAATACCGTATGCAGTCCACAACCCCGATCACAAGTGATCGGTTTGCCCTAATCCCATTTCGCTCGCCGCTACTTTGGGAATCTCGTTTGATTTATATTCCTTCAGGTACTGAGATGTTTCACTTCCCTGAGTTCGCCCCCCGTAGGGTACTGTACCTCTCGATACAGTGGGTTGCCCCATTCGGAAATCCCCGGATCAAAGCTTCTTGGCAGCTCCCCGAGGCTTATCGCAGCCTAGTACGTCCTTCATCGCCTCTACCAGCCAAGGCATCCACCTATGGCTCTTAATATCTTTTTCAATTACGCTCCTACTATCGCTTTTGCATCAATAGCAGTTATGAGACGTAATATCTTTATTCTAATTTGCGCTTCACCGCCTTATTAAAAATAAGACAGTAAAATGATTTTGTAGTTACGTTTAATTACATTACTTCATAGATTACTCTATGATTAACATATTTAGTTGACGACTTAACAATAATAATTCAAATAACATTTAGACGTTTAAAGTCTAATTCAAATACTCTAGTGAATACTTGAATCAGACTTTATGTACTGATTTTACACGTTCTGGTGGAGAATAGCGGGCTCGAACCGCTGACCTCCTGCGTGCAAGGCAGGCGCTCTCCCAGCTGAGCTAATTCCCCAGATAAGTGATCATTCTTTGGATGCAGTTGTGTTCAAAGAGATTACGAAGGATACATTAAGTATCTGAGTAAGCTTTTTGAATGCAAATGCGTCAAAGTGGTGGGTTTGAATGGACTCGAACCATCGACCTCACCCTTATCAGGGGTGTGCTCTAACCAGCTGAGCTACAAACCCATATAGTATATGTCAAATAACATGGATCACTGAAAACTAAGTAGGTAGACAAGTCAAAAACAATAACCATTTGTGAGATTTTTTAAGATGACGCAGTTCAATGAAGAACTCGTCGTTACTCTTAGAAAGGAGGTGATCCAACCGCAGGTTCTCCTACGGTTACCTTGTTACGACTT
>JAVHQJ010000243.1:0-9625 GCA_036171075.1 Sideroxydans sp.
GTCGCACACAATATCAGGGCATCCACCAGATTCCCGACGTAAACCAGACTGCGCCAGTTGTTTACCGATGCCAGCGGCAGCGGGATGCCGTTTTTCAGCACTCTTAGCATCTGGACAAAGTTGCCCTTTACGCCCGCGCCATAAACCAGCGGCGGACGAACGATCACTACCTCCAGACCGGTCTCTGCGGCCACACGGTGTAAGGCCTGCTCGGCCTCCATTTTTGAAATGCCATAAGGATCCTGCGGCGAAGGCGCATCCTGCTCGGAAAATTTATCCCCTCCCTGTGTCGCCTCGCCATTCACCTTGATCGAACTGACATACACCAAGCGCTTAACACCTGCTCGCGCCGCCTGGCGTGCCAGATTCTCCGTCCCAGCGACATTGATTCTTCGAAATTCGACAAGTGGTTCAGCGCAGGTGTCGTCAAGGATATGCACACGCGCGGCGAGATGAATCACCACGTCGATGCCCGGCAACGCCTTCCCCCAATCCGTCTCGCCCGAAATTTCGCCGACCAACGCCGCTTCAACCCCCGCAAGATCAGAGCGTGCCGAGCGCAGCGAGGCGCGCACGGACACCTGCCTCGTCAGCAATTCCGCACAAAGCGGCCTGCCAACAAAGCCGTTGGCACCTGTCACCAACAATGCATTCAAGCGGGCTTGGACCATACCGTACGATTCACGTAATCGACATAACTCAACACCACCCGCAACACTTGTTTGGAGACCGGACCCGCCTCGTAATCCTGCACCGCCTGCATCACGCGTTTGCGCTTGTCATGCTGGGCGATGATCACGCGCACCGCATCCAGCACGCGCTCTTTTTTCAAGCCGCTCATGATGAGCGTACCCACATCCATGCCTTCAGGACGCTCGTGGGCGTTGCGTATCGTGATGGCGGGCAGATTCAGCAGTGAGGCTTCCTCGGTGATGGTGCCGCTGTCGGACACCACACACAAAGCTTCCTGCTGCAACTTGATGTAGTCGCAGAAACCAAAGGGCTTAAGGAACTGAATAAGTGGATTGAGATTACCCAGTTCCATCGTATCCAAACGTTTTTTGGTGCGTGGATGGGTCGAAACGATGACCGGACAATTATAGGTTTCCGCCAGTGCATTGAGCGTTTCCACCATGTTCAACATATTTTCCGGACTGTCGATGTTTTCCTCACGGTGCGCACTCACAATAAAAAATCTGTTTGCTTCCAGCCCCATCCGCGTCAACACATCAGATTGCTGAATCTTCGGCATGTAGTGATCAAGCACCTCGCGCATGTGTGAACCCGTCTTGATGATGGTCTCGGGCGGGATCCCTTCAGCGATCAGGTAACGGCGGGCATGCTCGGTCAAAACCAGATTGATATCGCTCAAATGATCCAGTACTTTGCGATTTAATTCCTCAGGCACACGCTGATCGAAACAGCGATTACCCGCCTCCATGTGAAACACCGGTATCTTGCGGCGCTTCGCTGCGATGACTGCCAGACAGGAGTTGGTATCGCCATACAACATGACCGCATCAGGCTGTTCTGATTCCATGACCTTGTCGGATTTTTCAATCACGCGCGCGATGGTCTGTGCCGCATTCTCGCCGACAGCTTCAAGAAAATAATCCGGCTTACGGATACCTAAATCCTCGAAAAATAGCTGGTTCAGTTCATAATCGTAATTCTGTCCGGTATGCACCAGGATGTGTTTGGTATGTTGATCGAACTCGTCGATCACGCGGCTCATTTTGATCAGTTCGGGACGAGTCCCGACGATAGTCATCACTTTAAGCATTTAATTCTTCCTTGATAAAATCCAGTTTCAACAACAATTCCTTAATCTGTTCCACATTGAGTCGTTCGGTATTGTGCGAGGTGTAATCGTCCTGATGAGAAATTTTTTCCTCTCCCTCGCTGAAAAATTGCGCATAATTCAGATCGCGGTTATCGGCCGGAATGCGGTAATAACCGCCCAAATCTTCCGCCTTAGCCATTTCCTCCCGCGAAATCAGCGATTCATAGAGCTTTTCACCGTGACGGGTTCCAATAACCCGAATCGGACTGGCATTGTTGAACAACTCTTTTAGCGCCTGCGCAAGATCCTCCACAGTCGAGGCCGGCGCCTTCTGCACGAAGATATCGCCCTGCTTACCATGTTCAAAGGCATACAAGACCAAGTCTACAGAATCTTCCAGCGACATCAGAAACCGCGTCATGTTCGGATCAGTAACCGTGAGCGGTTTACCCTCTTTAAGCTGCGATACAAACAATGGAATGACTGAGCCGCGAGAAGCCATCACGTTACCGTATCGTGTTGCGCAGATTACCGTCTCACCTTCGCTCTGCATGCGTGCCTTGGCAACCATGAATTTTTCCATCATCGCCTTGGATATCCCCATGGCATTGATCGGATATACCGCTTTATCCGTACTCAGCATCACTAAACGGGACACACTGCGCGCAATGGCTGCCTCCATCACATTTCCTGAGCCCAGTACATTTGTGCGCACTGCCTCCAACGGATAAAATTCGCATGAGGGAACCTGCTTCAGGGCCGCAGCGTGGAACACGTAGTCCACGCCTTTCATCGCTTGATAGATACTATCGTAATCACGAACGTCCCCGATATAGAATTTCAACTTCGGATTGTTCAGTGCAATGCGCATCTCTTCCTGCTTCTTTTCATCGCGACTGAAGATACGAATCTCGCGAACATCGGTGGCCAGAAAACGCTTCAATACGGTGTTGCCGAAAGAACCCGTACCACCTGTGATCATCAAAACTTTATTATTAAACATAATGGTTTCAACCTATTTGTAAGAATGCATCAATTCGATCAACTCGGGCCAACCTGGAACCGTATAGCCGGTGGCTGCCTTAAAGCGTTCCGCGTTGAGCGAACGATCGATTACCAGCTTGTCACTAGGCACGATTTTAATCGACTTGCCATATCTCTCGGCAATCAATGTCAACAGATCGTATTTGGCTATGGCCTGCGCGGCAACATGGTACACACCGGACAATTCAGCATGCGGAATGACCGCATCACGCACCACTTGCGCCAGCGCGACCGTGGGCAACCCTGAAAATATCGCCTTGGTATATCCATTGCATTGCCCTTGCTGCGTCAAGAACCAGTTCACCAAGCCTTGCGCACTCTGCAACTCGTGTCCGATGATAGAAGTGCGCAAGGTGATTGCATGCGGATAATCCACCTCCCCTAGGAATTTGGATCTTCCATACATATCCGTCGCATCCGACGGGTCGGTCTCGCGATATGCGCCCTTGTCACCGGCGAAAACACAATCCGTGCTCATATGCACAAGACGCGCACGTGACAACTCACACAATCTGGCCAGCCTGTGAGGCAGCAAAGAATTGATCGGTATCGCCTGCAACGGATCTTCCGCGTCCGCCAATTGCTTGACCAAGCCTACGCAATTGATCACAACATTGGGCCTGACCCGGATAAAAGCCTGCGCCAAGGAGTCGTGGCTCTCCACATCTACACCGGCCAGCAATCGCGCCGCGATATCAGCGCTGAAGAATCGCTTTGCACCTTCAGAACGTATCGTGCCAAACACCTCATGTTCAGCACCCTCGCTCAATACCCTCATCATCGCGTTGCCTAACATGCCGCTGGCACCCAATACTAATATTCTCATTCTCAACTCTCTTTTCGTTTACACACAGATTGCAGATGCCCGATCAACTGGTCAATCAAACGTTCATGATCAAAGTGTTCCTGATAATACCTGCGTCCATTTTCGCCCATTCTTTTACGCTCATCAGGTGATAGCCTGTATAGAAGCAGAATAGTATCTGCCAATGCCTTTGCATCTTCTGCTGGCGTAGCCAAACCCGCCCCAGCTTCAGTAATCAGATTCGCACCCTCTCCATTCAAACAGGCGATAATCGGTCGTCCTGCAGCCAAGTAAGCCTGCACTTTACTGGGGACTGTCACTGCGAAAATCGGTTGATCTGCAAGGGTGACCAATAATGCCGATGCCTTCTGCATAAAGCCGGGCATCGTCTCAACAGGAAATCTGCCTGGCAGATGCAAGTTGGTCAATCCTCGTTGTTGAGCTTCATTCAGCAACCACTCACGAGAATTACCATCCCCCAGTACAACGAAATGGATGTCTGTATATTCTCTCAACAGTGATGCTGCCTCGGCAATTACGCCAACAGCTTGCGCAACCCCGATATTGCCCGCGAACATCACAGAAAATCCTTCGCCGAGTCCCGCAACTACAGGGGTTGCAAAGGTAGCTGGTTTCGCAAAATCATCATCAACTGAGTTTGGGTAATACGCAATCGGTGTATCAGATGCCAGTGCGCGAACTGGTGCCACAAATGCTGGCGACTGAACCAGAAGTAAATCAGTGTGCCTGTAGATAAAGCGCACCACTAGTTCGACCGATTTGAGCACCACGCTATTGTTCACATGCCCGGTTGCCGACAAACTCTCCGGCCACAAGTCCTGCACCCACAACACTACGGAGCAACCTTTCAGCCATCCAAGAAAAATGGCGGGCATAGCCTGAAGTATCGGCGAAGGTGCATAAATAAAAATCGCATCGAATTTTTTATTGCGTAACATCCAAGGCGCAAAAAACAATCCGGAAATAACAAAAGACAAGTAATTTAATGCAAGCCGAAAACCTCCGCTCCTTCTTGCCAACAAAGGAATGCGAGTTATATTGATGCCGTCATGAGTCTCCCGCTGGCATCCCCATTCCCGGTATCCTGAAAACATCTCACCTCGCGGATAATTTGGTTTCCCGGTCAGAACCTCGACTTCGACCCCCTTCTCAGATAATGCTTTCACAACGTCATTGATACGGAAATTTTCCGGCCAAAAATATTGACTGACGACGAGCAACTTCAATTTTTATTCCTCACAATGTTAGCGCTGGCTCAATTAAACTTGAAATATGCGCCCAAGTCGTTCTTGCCGTATTTTCCCAGTCGTATCGTGCACTCCTTCTCACTGCAGCCGCAGCCAGACATACAGCGTAATCATCATCAGTAAGTACTTTTTGCATCGTCCTAAATATATCATCTGGATCGAAGGGTGAAAAATAAGCCACGGCATCCCCTCCGAACTCAGGCATCGGCATGACATTCGAAGAAAGAACGGGACGCCCGGCACCAAGAGCCTCGAGCATAATGTTCGGACAGTTTTCACAAGAGGAAGCAAACAGTACCAGATGCGCATGGTGGTAGACCGCAGGTAATTCGTCATAAGGGATGGAACCAAGCAGTCGCACCTGCTCACCCACTCCGAGCCTCTCTATGAGTTGTCTTACACGCACCGCTTCTGGCAAATCCGCTTCTCCGACGAACACTAACGCAAATCGACGGCGAAGTGCTTCTGAAAGCTTTGCGTAAGCACCTACGACTTCATAATGGTGCTTGTAAACATCGAACCTTGACACATAGAGCAGATATTCTCCCTCAGGAAGAAAAAAAGGCCGCACCAAGGCTTGGTCGTAGCTTTGAAATGCGCGACTAATCCCATGCGGAATAGTCACCGGATTTTTGATTCGAATCATCGTTTCTATTACTCGACGAGCATGATCTGAAATAAAGATCGTTAGATCCGCTTTGGCCATACTTTTCAGCATAACCCGCTTCAGAATCACATTTCTTAATCTTTGCAATCCCCAAGGAATGTTTTTTAAAGTGCGCGTATCGAATGGAATCATGTTGCGAAACATCGTAACGACCTTGCATCCGTTTGGTGTTGACGTGGCAACGACACCACCCGGGCAAAACAAAACGTCTGCATGCTCATTTCGTAACACGCGGGGCAATATCAGTCGCTCCCAGAGCGCGCGCAACAACGGGTTTGTAGTCGGCCAGCGCGTCTCCAGGCGCCGTAGACGCGGATGAACAGGCAATCCAAGCCCTGCTGGTGCATAAACAAGCACTTCAAGATCGTCGCGTTCTGGCAGGTATGCAAGCAGATTTCGGAGATAGGTCTGCCCGCCCCCTAATCTGGCCGAGAAGGCGTTAATGACGACCTTCAAAGATATCCTCCAATCACTCGCATCTTGTTCATTAAGCGCTTATTCTGGCTTCTTCCCCGTGCCAACAACACCATTTGGTCCATAACGAACATCAATTTCGATAAAACCGGCCGACTCGAACCAGTGCCTGACATCAGTGAGTGACTGAGGGTGATCATGCGCTGGAGAGTACATATCATTGCCCACCGCATATTTAGTTCATGAGACAAACCCAAATGGCTGTATTCAACAATCGGAATCAGCCTAGCACCTGCGCGCCCTGCGATCTTGCGCAAAACCTTCGCCATGGGAAGTAATATCGGCACCAAAATTTCAATCAAGTTGTAAAGCGTTTGCTTCTCCATGCGTTTCGTAATTGGTCGCAGTAAATATTTCCACTGTACCCATGCGGCAAAATTGCGCGTGTATGCATCAACCGCCAATTCACCACCTGGACGGACATATTGGGTCAAACTTGCAAAGCCCGCAGCCGGATCCGGAGTATGCTGAAGCACCCCCAAACAGAAAACCTTGTCAAATGAACCCTGTTCAAGCGGAATATTGAAAATATCACCCTGAAACAAGTTTAGATTTCCACTCGTTCCATTGTTTTTGTAATTAGCATCCACCGCCGTCGAATAGTCGAAAGAAATAACATCAGCCCCCGTGCCAAGTAACACCTCTGTAAACCGCCCGGCACCAGAACCAGCTTCTAGTATGCGCTGACCATGCAAGACTGCATCCCAGCGCGTAACCCCGAACACCCTATTTCGCGATATCGGCAATCCTGAAAATCTGTCGAGCTGTGTTTTACTGTGGATATTCCATGCACAATGGGATAGGACTTTCCGCAGTCCTGGCAATTAATTACCCCAGATTGAATATGATCTGGAATTACAGATTCACTATTCTGAAGCTCCAGCCGCTGTGAGCGACAAGCAGGACAAACGTATTGTTCTAATTGAGAAAGATTCATAAATTCAGGTCACTATATTTAAATTTTGGCTATGTCACCGTTAATTGTTGAACCCAGACAATGATTAGCACAGCCATCCTCTCCCCTCCCCCTTGTATGGGGGGGGGTTAGGGTGGGGGTAGAAACTTAGATTTCAACGCGTTTACCCCCATCCTAACCTTCCCCCCTTTCAGGAGGAAGGAACGATCCTGCTTTGACGATTGTTGGACTCGGATTTAAATCTTAATTAATAATTTTAATTTAAAATCAATAATTTAATATACGTACACTCACATCGCAGCCAGTCTCAATAAAGCTTGCATGAACACCACTAACTAACTGTGACATAGCCTAAATTTTTGATTGCGCAGTATTGACGATTTTTTTGTAAATTGAGCAGAAGCCTTTCGTTGCTACTGAGATATTCCATTGCGATGCCGTTGCACGAGCTTGATCAGCACGTAAACGCGCTTCTAGAGGGTTATGTAATGCCCTGACTACGGCAACAGCGATACTGCTTGGTGAATCTGCAGGAACAAAGGCAACCGATTCATCACCAAACAATTCGCGATGTGCCGATATGTCTGAGAGTACCAGAGGACAACCTGCTGCTGCTGCCTCAATCACCACGTTTGGATGCCCCTCAAAATGACTCACCGACACACAAACAGAAGCACGCTGCATCCAATACGCAAGATTTGATGAATAGCCAGCAAGAACCATGCGGTCACCAAGCCCGGCATCACCAATTTTCCGCTCTGCCAACTCGCGCTCAGGCCCTTCTCCAAATAACAGAATTATGATCTTTGGCTGCTGCTTGGCAACCAGAATCAACGCGTCAACCAATATTGGGATATTTTTTTCGTAGCTAAATCTCCCCGCAAACAGGACAATTTGTCGCTCGGCAATATTGGGCAGTGTTTTTTCAAGTAACGGATCCATTAACTCCACTGACATCGGAGATACACAATTCCTCACCAAATGAAGGCGCTCATCCGGAATATATTGCCGCCAGTAATCTAGCCCACCGTTAGAATTAGCGATGACACACGCTGCGCGCTGTCCCAGTAAAATACGCAAGCGATTTTTCCAACCAGTGGAGTAAGCAGCTGCGGACGCTCTTTCGCTAGTGATAAAAGGCACGCTATTGAGCAGCGCCGCAATGCCACCAAGCACATCCATTTGCAGCAACCAAGTCTGAACAATGTCTGGGCGCAACTTGCGAATCAGGCGATAAATTTCCAATGCCAATGCAGGGTCGTAGTTCCCTTTCGAGGGTAACACATGCAAATGCACACCGCTCTGCACAAGAAATTTAAGGTTTGGGCCGCCCACACAATATGCAACATGAACTTCTAACCCTGCCTCAACCATCGCCGGTGCAAGAAGAGAAAGCTGACGTTCAGCTCCACCGGAGCCAAATGATGCTATTAGATGCAGAATTTTCATTTGGTGTAGGGCTTACTACTTATTGATTTACGTTGGCTCTCGAATATATGTACAATTAAATTGTTCAAAATTGTAAACATAAAATACAAAGAAATCACAAGCAAGAGAGTGCCATAAGTTCTCAGTGGCGCTATAAAGGATGCACCGATCGCACAAAAAATTGGGGCGTAGCTAACATCGTAAAATGCCTTGTTTCGAAGTTTCGCAACAATAACCCCCAAAAAAAACATACCCAACAAAATCCCGATGTACCAATAGTTGAAAAACAACTCTGCTAACATTCCCACGGGATAGGTCGTTCCGCGATCTATTTCCCAAAAATCCGCAAATAAAACTTTTTGAACACGCATAAACCCATAATCTATTGGTTTTGACTCAAACAAAAACCTAGGCAAATAGGTCAATAAAACATCTTCAAAGATACTTTTACCAAGATCTAGATCGAATGTTGCGTTAATCATATTGACTAAGTTTTCAAATTGTTCATACGAACTTGAAAGCCGGTGAAATAAATTAAATGGAAACCCTAGCTCTTGTGAGACCGCACCTTCCGTGGTTATTTTTTGCACTATTCCCATGATCGCACCAACTGGTGCAAGAATTGCTAGAAATGTAAATTGTGTACGCAACGACAAAACTTTCTTCCAAAGTGCCAAAAAGATCACAAATGAAAGTACCCACGTCAATAAAATTGCCCGACTACCCAACACAAAAAGAACAAATAGCGTCATCAACAACATGCAGACTCGCTCTAATTTCGACCCACCGTGCGCAACATACACCTCATATGCCAGATGAAAAAACCCTATATAAACAGGAAGAATAAAAACGACTCCGCCCTCAAGCCAGCTTTCCATTACAAGATTTCTAAATATCTCCCAAGCCTCTAACGAGCGCAACAATGAAGCGTAATCAAAGGAAATATTTGAAAGGATTAACATTGCCGATACAAAAGATAAGATTATTGCAATAGCTGGAAGCATCCGGTGATATTTAGTAACTGAAGCCCCCTGAGAACCAACTAAAACATACTCTCTAACTGAGTAAAGATACCCAAAATTAAAAGATATCAATCCTATCAAGGATACAAAAAAGTACCATAACAAACTTGGCGGGTTTACCCAACGATCTTGATAAGTCAAATAAATTTCTGGGGCAGCTAAAATTACTAACGTTTCGGGGTTGAAAATCGCACCAAAAAACAACTTAACTATTTGAT
>JAVHQJ010000244.1:0-1983 GCA_036171075.1 Sideroxydans sp.
TAGAACGCAATGAACAAAATTGCGGTATGGCAGCAAACTGGAATCTGGTCATTAATAGAGCGCGTGGCGATTACATCATGCTGCTAAGCGCAGATGATCTGCTCAAAGAATCCTTCGTTGCCACCTGTCTGGAAACATTTTCTAAGCAGGGCATTGATGCAGTGACAAGCAATCATCTATACCTCAGGGATGGCAAGCTATCTCCGCGAAAAATATCGTTGGCTTCTAGGGTTTATCAGGATTATTCCAGCCTGATACTCATGCTCAATCCGTTCTCGATCAATTTCACGCTATTCACCCGCGATATTGTTGATCGCATGCGCATAGGCGGGAATCTGTTTTCAGCCGCCTATTACACTTGCGATTACGATCTCTGGATCAGGCTGGCGCTGGCCAACAGCAAAATTGCCTATATGAATAATCCACTCGGCATCTATCGCGTGCATGGCGAAAATCTGTCCAGACAGGTAAAGCGCATGAGCCGGCAGACCTTCTTTGTTTTGGTGGCGAATAAAGCCGGTTTGAAAAAACAATGTTCAACAGCCTATCGTTTCACGCTATTCAGATTCATGGTGCGCAACCTGCGTAACAGGTTTGTTAAGGGCATCGCGGATAATCGCATGTTGCGCGTACTAACTGTGGAGTTGATGTGCAAATGAATGCGTACACCAATACACTATTTAAATATTTTTGCCTCCTGGCAATTTCCAGTATTGGCTTAGAAAGGCTGAACGTATTCCCTTGGAGTGGAAGTTTCATACAACCTTTTTACTTGCTATCAATTCCATTGGTGTGGGTTATGTGGCAGGCAAAAATCAAAAGCCTCCAAATTACTTACGTCGCATTATTGATAGTGTTGGCAGCCTCGCTGGTGGCTAATGGATTGTTTGATGCCTACCACTTGAAGAAATTTGTATTGTTAGGATACGTTTTAGCCGTCTCATTTAGCTTGGCTGCTTATATTTACATAAACAACCTCGAAGAACTCTTCATAAAGGCACTAAAAATATATGTGTTGTTAAATCTGGTAATCACTTTTGGGCAGTTACTTGCCTTTTTCGAGGGAAATTATTTATCCAGTCAGCTTGATTCAAGTCGATTTATAAATCTCGGTGCGATTGTGATCGGGGATTATTTCAGGCCATCCGGATTTTCTTTTGACGCTAACAAAGGGATGTTTAACTTCAGCTATGCGCTGATATGTCTTAGCCTACTATCTGCGGGCGGTTGGTTATGGATGAAATTAATGTATCCGCTGACATTCCTTGCGCATTCCCGTTCAACGATTCTTTCCATGTTGCCAGCATTATTTGCTCGGTCAAGGTTCTATGCAGCCTTAAGCGTGGTGTTATATCTAGCAGTTTTGAGCCTTCTAACCCCACATTCCGTTGCGGTAGATAGGCTATCGAGCATGAATTCTACAGGTGCAGTTGCGGTAGATAGGCTATCGAGCATGAATTCTACAGGTGCAGTTTTTGACAACAATAGTTCGAATGTTATGCGCATTGAACTAATAAAACTTTGGGCTAAAGGCATGGATTCCGCCTCACCAGAGCAAGTTATCTTCGGACATGGAATCGCAAGCTCCGGTGTTTATTTGGAGAAGAACCTCGGAACGAACTATGGTGATTTTGCTAGCGGCTACCTTACAATTATTTATGAATTTGGATTGGCTGGAATTCTTCTACTCGGCATGATCTTTATCCGACTCTGGCGCACATATGATTCAAAAAGCAGATATATGCTGCTGATCCCGCTGATGGTATTTCAAATGTTTTATGCTAACTTGGCCGAACCGCTTATTCTGGTAGCACTAAGTTATTTCTTTTTGAAACACCATGGCAAAAGGATTGATGATCAACACAAAAATTGTGTGGAGAGCCCAGAATGAAAGTTGCTCTGGTCACCGGCTCCTATCCGCCCATGGCATGTGGTATCGGTGATTACACGGCAAAACTAGCTGAGGCATTAACAGCAAGCGGA
>JAVHQJ010000245.1:0-1979 GCA_036171075.1 Sideroxydans sp.
ATTGGCCGATGGCCTGCGCTGGAAATTTAGGTGGTTTCTGGATGAGAACTAGTTAAAGGTAAGAAATATTATGAGCAAATACTGCATAACCGCTGCAAATCACTCCAATAAAAATAACCACTGCGCATCAAGTTTTAAAGTATGGGAGTACAACGACGCCACAGGAAAATGGAATTCATTGGGCGGAAAACCAATCAACTATGTGAATGACCTATTAGCAAATGGACATACCGTTCTTTCAGCGAAAGAAAATGAAAAAAACCTCTCCCTAGGAAAACCCATAGAAACCGAACTCCGAATTGCAAAAAATGAAACGCAATACAAAGTAAGCGACATGCCGACATTCTAAATTACTGGTGGCCGCTTAATTAGCGGACAAAGCTAAACAGGCAGGCAATAATTGGCAATCCAACACTATGTTTTCCGTTGCAAGCCGCACCAGAGATAGCATTTAAGCCTATTCTTAAAGTTTCGTGGATTAGTGTTTAGAAACCCCAACCAAAGCAAGAAAATCAAAATGCCGGAGAAAACATTTCGTATCAAACTGAAGGCTGTCGCAGTCATCAATGGTGTGCTCAAGAATTCACACCTGGTACTGTCAGCATTGCTGTTTGCTGCGGGCATCGAATTTCTGCGCACCAATCTGGCCATGATTTCGGGGGCGATGTTCGGAGCTGGGGCTTCGTTGTTGGGTGCGTGGATCAACGAACTGACCAAAAAACGTTCCGATGCCGAGGAGAAAGCTAGGCGCGAAGTCGATTCGCGTAGGTATCTTGCCCCAGAATTAAACAGAACCATCGAAAGAGTTCTTTATATTCATGGTCGTGCCACTGCCAATTTCATAAGCGCTTCTGTCGAACATATCAAACCAAGCGACTCAGTCAAGCCGAATGATTTACGCGAAGACTTCCTTCCCTATATGCCAGTGTTGTATCCCAATACACCACAGTTCAGGGATTTGTCAGGTGATGATGCGACAGCGCTGATTTCATTCTACGATTCCCTTCACGAGCTGGACAAGTTCGTAAACGACTGGTGGAAGCGCGACGGACAATTGCCAGTGAATATCTTCAACGGACTCCTGATGCTTGCCAACAAAAGCATGGAACTTGCAGAAACCTGTATTCAAAGATTCGAATTGGAAAAATTTTATCCGCCAAAATATGAATCGTGGGGCACCCTGTCATCACGCATCGAGCGCTCGAAAAAGAGTGCGGACCAAGCACATGAGGCCCATATGGCAAGGCACTAAACTAAAAAATAAGACTTTTCCGTTATGGGGCATATCAATCGCAGCAATGACGTCCCGGATACCGGAAGGGTACTTCCTAGGTAAGAGCAATGTTGTGCAGCTAGCACGGTTGCGGACTGTGAGGACAAATATCGAGGAATTAGTAGGGCAAAATAGGGTGATTTTGCCTTTCCGTAGGCATTGAAAGGATATTTCCAGATGTATTACGGACAGGAGATACATTTGTCGTTTGGCGTTTAGACCGTCTGGGGCGTAGCTTGCCTGACCTGATAAAAATCATCATGGACTTGGAGAGCCGTGGGGTGTATTTTGAATCGGCAACAGAAAAAATTGAAACAGGAAGTGCGACAGGCAAGCTGGTATTCCACCTTTTTGCCGCGCTGGCGGAGTTTGAACGTAACTTGATTCGAGAACGGACGCGCGCCGGTTTGGCAGCAGCGCGTTCACGCGGTCGGCTTGGTGGCAGAAAGCCAAAACTCGATGCCAAACAAGTTCGCGAGATAAAGGCTCTACTCCGTGATCCAGAAATACAGATTACAGAAGTGCCTAAACGCTATGGTGTCGCGCACCACCATCTATAAATACGTTGGGGTGGTGCAACCGGCACATTCTTTATAAGGAAGCGAAGATGACAACTTAATTTTACCGTCTCAGCTAGAAAACAATGTCATTCGCACCGACATGCAACATGCGTGATAAAAGAGCCTGAAACGCAAAATCCTTTGGC
>JAVHQJ010000246.1:0-1977 GCA_036171075.1 Sideroxydans sp.
GCTTTGAATTGAAGCCCCAGTAAACGGCGGCCGTAACTATAACGGTCCTAAGGTAGCGAAATTCCTTGTCGGGTAAGTTCCGACCTGCACGAATGGTGTAACGATCTGAGCACTGTCTCAGCCGCGAGCTCGGTGAAATTGTAGTATCGGTGAAGATGCCGATTACCCGCAACGGGACGGAAAGACCCCGTGCACCTTCACTATAGCTTAACATTGACTTTGGATAAATCATGTGTAGGATAGGTGGGAGACTTTGAAGTGGTGTCGCTAGGCATCATGGAGTCAACCTTGAAATACCACCCTTGATTTATTTGGAGTCTAACTCCTCACGGAGGACATTGTTTGGTGGGTAGTTTGACTGGGGTGGTCGCCTCCAAAAAAGTATCGGAGGCTTTCAAAGGTACCCTCAATACGCTTGGTAACCGTATGTAGAGTGCAATAGCATAAGGGTGCTTGACTGTGAGACTCACGAGTCGAGCAGGGCCGAAAGGCGGATATAGTGATCCGGTGGTTCCGCATGGAAGGGCCATCGCTCAAAGGATAAAAGGTACGCCGGGGATAACAGGCTGATCTCCCCCAAGAGCTCATATCGACGGGGGGGTTTGGCACCTCGATGTCGGCTCGTCACATCCTGGGGCTGGAGAAGGTCCCAAGGGTTCGGCTGTTCGCCGATTAAAGTGGCACGCGAGCTGGGTTCAGAACGTCGTGAGACAGTTCGGTCCCTATCTGTTGTGGGCGTTAGAAATTTGAGAGGACCTGACTCTAGTACGAGAGGACCGAGTCGGATGAACCGCTAGTGTACCAGTTGTGGCGTCAGCTGCATCGCTGGGTAGCTATGTTCAGATGAGATAAGCGCTGAAAGCATCTAAGTGCGAAACTCACCTCAAGATAAGATTTCTTTAAAGGGTCGTAGAAGATTACTACGTTGATAGGTTGTAAGTGTAAAGACAGTAATGTCAAAGCTGAGCAATACTAATTACCCGTTAGCTTTCTTAATAAGCTTCGTTTCTCTATAATTAATTATTTTATTGTTGTATTTTCTTTCTTTATATGTCAATCTTATTGGTTCCGCACAAACGGAACACGATTTTAGGTGACTATAGCGGTGAGGTCCACCTCTTCCCATTCCGAACAGAGAAGTTAAGCCCACCAGCGCAGATGGTACTACAGTAACATGTGGGAGAGTATGTCGTTGCCACTTTTAAATTAGCCTCAATTCTTTTATTAGAATTGAGGCTTTTTTATTTTTTGCCCTTTTGATATTGGAAAATATTTTTTGCTCGAAACCAAATTCTACTTTTTGATCTTTTTAATTCTTATTTGTTCAAAAAAGTCTATTTTTGTCAGGATTTAAAATCTGCTTCTGAAACATTTCCTGTTTTCAGCATTGCAACACTCCCAAAAAATATTTTCCAAAAATTGCCTGTTTTCAGGCGTTTCAACACCCTAAAAAAGATCAGGAGGGTAAATGTATGAGAATTCGATAAACAGAAAATAAAAAAGCAAAGTTACTATTTAGATAGCGTGATAATAGGGCTTTGCACCTAATTACATTCGTCTAAGATATAGAATTCTTATTCCTTTTAAGCATTTTACTTTTTGTCTTGAAACAAAAAGTAACAAAAAATTCAAGAAAAGGTCATCGGCACACGCACAAGCAAATGCTGCCCCCGCTACCTTTTCTGGCTTATGCGCCTTTCAGATTATAATTTTTGCTAAATCTGTTAGTTTTATTAATTTAATAATAATAAAATAGATTGGGGTATTTACTTCTTGCCACTTAATATTTCATTTTTAGTTTTCCCTTTATTCAACACGGATTTATTGAGTATAGGCTTATGTTTTACCACTTGCTCTGATATTCTGTAAAATAATAATCCTCTACTTTTAGATTTACGTCTATTATACCTGAATGTAAACTCATCTATAGGTATATACGCTTAGAGCGCATTTTTAATTCATTGATTTTAGGCGTTT
>JAVHQJ010000247.1:0-1963 GCA_036171075.1 Sideroxydans sp.
GTGTTAGATGAAGGTAGCTTATCTTGAGTATTTCCATGCAAATTGAAAAAATAAAAAGTTCCAATCCTTTTAGGTATATGGTACGCATCCGCGAAATACAGCCTTGTTTAAGTGTGTGTGCGTAATGAAATTTACCACGATAAAGATGCCTTTTGCACCAACAAAGAGTTGGTTGAATGCCGGAACGGCATCTCTGATCTTGTTGTACTTTGCGATCTATCTGAAGGACTGGGCTATGGGCTCGGGATGGATGAGTAGTTCGCAATCGGTCGGCTTGCTTGCCGCAGGGCTGTTGCTAGGTTTTGGTAGTCTTGCTATTCGTGGACGGCTGCCGATTCATGGTGCTGGCCGTTATTCGATGTTTTTGTTGACTATATGGTTCATGATCTGGCTTTTAACGCTGGCAGTTAAGGGGAGCGCTAATCTCAGTAGCTACTACATCGCTATTCCCTGTGCCTTCGTAATTGTCAATACTCAGCCACAGCTTTTTATTAAATTGCTTCTAGCTCATCTTGCACTCACGCTCGGGATTCAGGCATGGGAATATTTTTCTGGTGAGTATTTTTTTGTTTTTGTGGCCGATGACGGCACTATGCTTGATGAAGTTCTCTTTGGTGGTAATCTCGATCTCTTTCGCGCCAAGGGTATGTTTCAAGGGCCATTGAGTGCCGTTGCCTTTCTTATGTGGATGGCTTTTCTGTTACGCGGCAGTTTAGTGTCGGCTGGCCTGCTGTTCTTAGGATCCTTTTTTGCCAGTGGTCGATTGGGTTTGCTGACTTCCGTGGTGCTCATAATCTGGCGTATGAATATTGCTGAGATGGGTGCGGCTCTGCTGCGTAGGCTGCCTCTGCTTCTAGGCTTGGTCGTTGTGGCTGGGCTGTTGTTAATCTACACAGATGAGACTCGGCTGGACTTTATTTCGTCAGCACTAAATATGAGTAATGATCAGAACGAGTCACGTATAGAGTTCTGGTTAGGATCGCTAAACTATTATTTCTCCTTTTCTCCTTTCGACATGTTTGTGGGTAATTACGGTTTTATTCTGCGCAAGGAGGGGGGAACCGAGAATGATTTTATGCGGCTGTTATTGGATTGCGGGCTTTTAGGTTTTCTTATTTATCTTGGGGCAATCATCATACTTTTGGTTGTTGCACTGAGACGGGGCGAGCGCGAGGATATGTTGTCTGTGATTATGATCATTGTCGTGATGAATATTTTTCCATTCATTCAGTCACTGTCTTCATCTACGTTGTTTTGGGTGTATTTCTTTGCAACTGTAAATAGGTCCTGTACGCCGATTGTTCCGCATTCACCATTTTTGACCGTTGGAGAAACACGTAAATCATCGTATTCGCGCCGTGTGTTTTGATGTCGCTTATATGAAGATAGAGATGATTCTTTAGGGAAATAGACATGTTGAAAAAAAGAATTATTCGAAGCTGTTCCGCACTTGTTATGTTGTTGATGCCATCATTTTTGGCCTGCATCACTCTAAGAATGTTTGGGCATCATGTTGGTAAAGGATGTCGCTTCGGCTTTTCTTTAATTTTTGCGGATTCAATTTTAATGAAGGAAAATATTACGATTGGTAATTTTAATTTCATTAATATTGATCGATTGTTGATTCATAGTAATTCACGCATTGGGCGAATGAATGTCGTTAATGGTCCAGTGTCGCTGATACTCAAGGAATGGGCTGCAATTGGTAATGCCAATAAAATCCTTCGCGCAGGGCCTCTGGGGGTTGTTACCATTGGGCGTGCTGTGTTAAGGCTTGGCGAGCTAACTAAAGTCACATCTAATCATTATATTGACTGCACCAAGAGCATCCGCATTGGAGACTTTTCAATTATTGCTGGTGTGGGATCACAAATATGGACGCATGGATATATTCATGACACAGAGGGCCCCGGGCGATACCGGATTGACGGCAAGGTTGAGATAGGTAACAACGTCTATATTG
>JAVHQJ010000248.1:0-9472 GCA_036171075.1 Sideroxydans sp.
TGCTGTCGTATCAACACGCTCTGGAAGAAAAAATACGCCTTACGAACCATCTCACCACACTGGAACGAGACTCTTCCCCTGAATGTGATATCATCAAACCTACACTTCCTGCAAAAATTAGACTTTAATCTTCTGATCGAAAGCGACTATGACCAAAAACACCCTCACCTATGACGATTTTATTCATGCCGCAAAAAACGGTGGTTTAGACACCATTCAAGCCTATCAGGAATTTGGCGCTAATATTCATGCAGAAAATGATAAAGCTTTCCGTTTGAGCGCTGAAAATGGGCACCTCCCCATCGTAAAACTATTATTGAAACAGGGTGCCGATATTCATGCAGAAAATGATGACGCTTTCCGTTGGAGCGCTATAAAGGGACACCTCCCCATCGTGCAATTCCTTCTCCAACAGGGTGCCGACATCCATGCCAAAAATGATGAAGCTTTCCGTTGGAGCGCTGCAGATGGACACCTTCCCATCGTGAAACTATTATTAAAACACGGAGCAGACATTCATACCAACCATGATGAAGCTTTCCGTTGGAGTGCTGAAAATGGGCACCTCCCCATCGTGCAATGCCTTCTCCAACACGGAGCAGATATCCAATTAGGAATTGCCGCTTCTTCCAACCAACCCAAAGTCTTAGCCTGGTTACTGTCGTATCAACAATCTCTGGAAGAAAAAATACGCCTTACAAACCATCTCATTACACCGGAACGAGACTCTTCCCATGAAGATGATATCATCAAACCTACACTCTCTTCAAAAATTAGACTTTAATCTTCTGATCGAAAGCGACTATGACCAAAAACATCCTCACCTATTACGATTTTATCCATGCCACACAAATCGGGGACTTAGACACCATTCAATCCTATCAGAAACAAGGAGCAGATATTCATGCCCAAAATGATGCAGCTTTCCGTTTAAGTGCTACAAAGGGGCGCCTCCCCATTGTGCAATTCCTTCTCCAACAGGGTGCAGATATTCATGCAAAAAATGATGAAGCTTTCCGTTTGAGCTCTGAAAAGGGGTACCTCCCCATCGTGCAATTCTTTCTCCCACAGGGTGCAAACATTCATGCAGAAAATGATGAGGCCATTCGATATAGTGCTTGGGAAGGATACCTCACCATCGTACAATTCCTTCTCCAACACGGAGCAGATATTCATGTAGGAATTGCCGCTTCCTCCGATCAACCCAAAGTCTTAGCCTGGTTGCTGTCGTATCAACACGCTCTGGAAGAAAAAATACTCTTTACGAACCATCTCACTACACTCGAACGAGACGCTTCCCCTGAATATGATATCATTCAACCGACACTTCCTTCAAAAATTAGACTTTAATCTTCTCATCAAAAGCGCCTATGACCAAAAACACCCTCACTCTCACTTATACCAATTTTATTCATGCCGCCCAAATCGGGGACTTAGACACCATTCAAGCCTATCAGGAACACAGAGCAGATATTCATGCCAACCATGATGAGGCTTTCCGTTGGAGCGCTGGAAAGGGACACCTCCCCATCGTGCAATTCCTTCTCCAACACGGAGCAGACATTCATGCAGAAAATGATGCAGCTTTCCGTTGGAGTGCTGCACAGGGGCACCTCCCCATCGTGCAATTCCTCCTTCAACAGGGCGCCGACATCCATGTTAACCATGATGAAGCTTTCCGTTGGAGTGCTAAAAATGGGCACCTCCCTGTCGTGCAATTCCTTCTCCAACAGGGCGCAGATATTCATGCAGAAAATAATTATGCTTTCCGTTTTAGTGCTGAAAAGGGACACCTCTCCATCGTGCAACTCCTTCTCCAACAAGGTGCAGATATCCATGCCCACCATGATGCGGCTTTCCGTTGGAGTGCTGAAAATGGGCACCTCCCTGTAGTGCAATTCCTTATCCAACACGGAGCAGACATTCAAGTAGGAATTTCCGCTTCCTCCGACCAACCCAAAGTCTTAGCCTGGTTGCTGTCGTATCAACACGCTCTGGAAGAAAAAAAACGCCTCACGAACCATTTCACTCCACTCGAACGAGACGCTTCCCCTGAATATGATATCATTCAACCTACACCCCATTCAAAAATTAGACTTTAACCTTCTGATCGAAAGTGACTATGACCAAAAACACCCTCACCTATGACGACTTTATTCATGCTGCAACAATCGGGGACTTCGACACCGTTCAAGCCTATCAGGAACAAGGAACAGATATTCATGCCAACCATGATAAAGCTTTCCGTTTGAGCGCTGAAAATGGGCACCTTCCCATCGTGCAATTCCTTCTTCAACACGGAGCAGATATCCATGCGGAAAATGATGAAGCTTTCCGTTCGAGCGCTGGGAAAGGACACCTCCCCATCGGGCAATTCCTTCTCCAACAGGGTGCCAATATTCATGCAGAAAATGATGAGGCTTTCCGTTGGAGTGCTGCAAAGGGCACCTCTCCATTGTGCAATTCCTTCTCCAACACGGAGCAGATATTCATGCCGACCATGATGCGGCTTTCCGTTGGAGTGCTGCAAATGGACACCTCCCCATCGTGCAATTCCTTCTCCAACAAGGAACAGACATTCATACCGATACTGATGCAGCTTTCCGTTGGAGTTCCGAAGAGGGACATCTTCCAGTAGTGCAGTACCTTCTCACAAAGGGCGCGGATATCCACACTAAAGATGATTATGCTTTACGTCATAGTGCCGCACGTGGACATCTTCCCGTAGTGCAGCACCTTCTCACAAAGGGCTCTGATATCCACGCTAAAGATGATTATGCTTTACTTCATAGTGCCGCATATGGACATCTTGTTGTGGTACAATATCTCATTAAACAGGGGTGCGATATCCAAGTCGGAATCAAAGCAGCTCGAAACCAACCCCACGTCTTATTTTGGCTTCAAAAATGCCAGTTTTTCCAACAGGAACGATTGACTCTTCAACCCAACATCAATATTGCTGCCATACCCAAACAACGTTTTTAAATTTTTGATCTTCATAACTGAACGTGTGAAGGTACGCAATATTATCTTCTTCCAGGGGAATCCACCGTATATTCCAAACACTCTAAACTTCGGGAATTTTACAAACGGAAGACCTTCTTCATCATCATTTCTTTTAAAGGTTGGACAGAGTCACGCTCCCATATCGCAGCTCGATACCCTTTACACCACTGCGCCACTTCTTCCCCATTGTTGCTATCCTCTAAAAATGGAGCCGTGTCGATTCTAGCAGACATTAGATATTTAAAAACATTCAGATGATCGTGCTTCGCACTAATCTCCATAGCAGTCCTACCGTATACCATCATATCTGCGCCACATTCCACCAACAATAGCAAGAGTTCCACATCACCTGTAATCGCAGCAACGCACAATGCATGCCCATTACTATGCCTTATGGTGTTCTCTAATAGAAAACCCTGTTTTACTAGAAATTGTAGCATATCCACACTGTCCTAAATACACTTATCTACGATCGCTTCTTGTTTTGAACGGCTCATTCCCATAAAACCCCTTTTGCACAATATAACGCAATAATTATACATTCCCTGATTGTATTCCTAAAAGAACAATATTCTCATTCAACTCCGACATCTCCATCATTTTTTCTTCTATCAAATATTGGACCATCGCTAAGTGCCATTTTTCCATTCCACATCGTAAGGAGATCTCTTTATATTGATGCGATTCCGCTTGCTCCTCGATAGAGCTTTTAATCAGAGGAATATCCCATTCTTGAATCGCTTTTACAAAACCGCTCATACTCTCCATTTCATTCTCACTCATAATATTTTTCTACTTCTTTTTTTAAGCGGAGTGCCATCCGGAAATAGACATTATTGCTCTTCTAAAAAATATTGGTACTCATGCAACTATTGAAACCTTTTTTAACGGGTAAAATCCAACTATGCTGAAATATCATTGATTCTAAAAGGAAAATATACAGAACCCCTCAAAAACGTCCAGTGCTACGCCGCTTCCTTGTTGTATCCTGCTTCACAGGGCTAAGTAATTTTGATGAGAACTGCCTTCAACGGCTCAAAACCAAACAATGATTTCTTACATCGGAATTATTATCAGAATCGATCTCTACATTCTATTCTTTTTATTCTTAGAAAGGTGGTGGTGCGCTGGAAGAATCAGTGCTGCTTCTCGTTCTATTAAAATGGTTCGGGCCCAAGGACAATGGTTTATTTCCAATGCGAAGAGTTCTTTTTGATCAGGCTTACTACACAGCATATAAGTGGACTCTCTATCCGCCGACCTTTGCAGTGCCTGTAATACCGTCAACCTTTCATCTGCCGCGCCTAAAACCCGAACGTCTCCCAATCCTTCGCATATTGAACCAACAAACGAAACAGCGTTTCATCGTTCTGCATTAATGCCCCGATGAACAGGTTCACGCCATTCTCTCTAAATGGGTCCATAGCACACATTGCATTAGCCAAAAACACTGGCTCCGCATAGGGAAGTATTTTTATCAGCTCAGCATAAAGCTATAAAGGAGTCATCATGAATAAACCTGTTGCATTGCCCAACACCATTCTCACATTACTTCACTAATACTAATTTTTTATTTTTTACGTATTAATTATTCTTATCCTCACGGCCTGACTTTCTTGCAAGGTTAGGCATACTGGACCGCAGGCTATCTGGAAGTAGCTGTCCCATCACAAACTTCTTTTCTTTCCATTGGGGAATACCCTCTGAGGGAGCAAAAGGTTCTGTTCTTGTACCGATTGTTGATACGCTTGAATCCATTGACGGATCGCCATATCCCGCACTTCCAAACCCTTAAAATTCTCTGGAATTTCTAAGCCATTTTTCACTAAAATTTTAACAATCTCTAAGACCCCACAACTCACCGCTGCACTAAATAATCTCTTATCATTTACCTCTACTCCTACCTGCACTAAATATCGCACCACACCTAGATTCTTAGTACAGATACTCTCGTATAAAGCCTCCACTTTCATTCCATTTTTTCCAACGCCATGCTCTAATAAATACCGCACGATATCTACGGAACCCTTACGGGCGGCGCATCGTAATGCATGCTGATCCTGATCATAACTTCCTCCATTACTCACGCCTATAAATCGAACACTTTCTATTTGACCGTATTCTGCGGATAGCACCAGCAACTCCCCTCGGCGCCGTTCCCAATCTGCTCCCATCAGAATCAACTCTTTCATAACTTCTACATACCCATGCTGGGCACTCGCCCGCAACGCATCACTGCATTGATTCTTTACATCTGCATGGCACTCCTTTACTAAAACACGGAGCAATGGGATGTCTTCCCGTTCTGCCGCACTGGTCAATGCATACCCATTCATCGCATTAATATCTGCTCCATTTTCTACCAGATATTTCACGACTGGGCCATGCCCCTTATCTACTCCCATTCTTAATGCCCCACTGGCATCCACCATCACACTGACTCCACAGTTTTCCACTAAATACTGTACCATCTTAAGATGACCGCATTCTGCCGCATGCCTTAATATGCTTGGATGATGCACAAATACCTGTAAGGCATTAGAATGTACGACGAGATGATTCATAATTTCGACATGACCTCCACGTGCCGCCATCTGGAACACTTTTATGGAATTACTGAGCTCAGGAAAATCTTTCATAATGTATTTTACTATATTTAAATACCCATCCATAGCGGCCGAATGCAAAACAGAATTACTTCCAACCGTTATGTCACACCCACAGGTGCGCACCAAGTATTTTACCATATTGATTCGACCCTGCTCTGCTGCCATGCGCAGCGCTTCATCCCCATTTTGACGCACGTTATATCGCCCGCTTTCCACACAAGCCTTTAAGTCTGTCATTGTTCCCGTCAATACGGCATCTGTTATATTCATAACTACTTTCTATTATATTTTTTTAGAGACGACTTACTCACTTTTATAGATATTTTTTATTCATCTCATCCCGTTTTTCTTTTAATCAGCCCACCTTTATCTTTCGCTCCATTTCATCTTGTTGGTTATCGTCTATATGACATTGCCTTATCAAAAATGGCTCTCGCCGTGACACATGTGGCGATGGAAATCACCGTGAAGAAAGCCGCTGCGATGAATGCGCATCGTCGGTCCACATGAACCCTCGGAACCCCTAAAATCGCATGGGAATTGTTGATAAAAGACATTGTAAGACGACAGGTTCCCATCAATACGCCTTAAAACACCACGATATTCATCAAAAAATCTTTAAAAATAATCGGGGACATCTTACCAAACATCACACACATCAAATGTTAGATATTACTCGCAATCACCTTTCTTGCTACCTTTGCTCGATCATTTTCCACAACACCCTTATTCATTTTTTTTGATAGTGCTTGGATAATTGGGTTGTCTAACGATGACTTAATCAGCAAACCAGACTTAGCTTCCTGCTCTTTCTTCATTTTTCTAGATTCGCAGCATAAGTTACAGGGTCCGTGATATCGTCATAAGCCCCCTCAAAATCTATGCGTCTTTTATCGTCTTTACCGCTTGAATTTTTTAATAGTGTTAACTGGACTTGCTGCTCAATTAACGTATCCAACATCACCTCCCCTGCGGAAGTGCGGAATCAACATGAGTGCCGGCGCCATTACTGTGGCACCGGCAGATAAAGTCAATGCCCCTGCTACTCCTAATACGCATACCGATCCTTTAATGGCAAAATTACCATTTCTACTACACATTGGCTTAACCGTCCCTAAAAGTATAGGCAAATATCTCATTTTGAAATATTCTTCTATATCGCACCCCGAACCGTATTGGGTGCTGCGTCCTGGATTTCACAGGACTATTCCGTAATTTAGAACAATAAACTGTTCTAAACTCTTTTGAACACACTCATCCGTTAAACTGGAGGAGAGGTCCCAGAGCCACTTTTAGCGGGCGGCTTTGTTCTGGACGGAATAGGTGCTTTGCGCACCGCCTGGAGTTTTCTTCGACAAGCCGCCCAAAATACCCATACATGCTTCGACCGATTCCACACGGGTAGGTCAAAGGTGACATGAGTAGCTCCACGCACCACTTTTGCAGTACGCACGGACGAATTTTCTGAAAAACCCCAGCCTCTTCGGGCGATCGCTAACGCGGCTGCCTGATGAGGGGTCATGCCTTTCTGGGTAGCCCAATTCATAGCTCCCATGACCTACGTATACGCCGGATTTACTTCCATCACTTCCACCCCGCTGCGAAACGCAGCGGATTTTAACGCTTGAATCATATTTTAATAGGTAAAACTGTGCATCTAAATCTTTCTTGTGATCCTGAGAGGAAACCCGAGCATCAATAACAGCATGAAGAGGTTGTGCATCAGAAGTTTCTTGAGTAGTTTTAACAAGAATCGTCCCACTCGCCGTTTGTTCTTCAGACACAGACATTTTCCCCGCCTTCCACCAGCGCCATGCAGTTTGATAATTAATCCCCTCTTTCTTTGCCCAAACGCTCAGTTTTATAATTTCTATAAATCAGTATAAATGTAGATATTAGTATATACTTTATTTAACAGTTGTCAACCATCTTGAAATTTTCCCAGCAATACTCACCTGCTCATTATTCATCTTTGCCTCCCAGGATTTAAAAATATCGCAATATTATACTAATCATCTATTATTTGTACCATCACTCGTTGTGAATCCTCTCCATCTTTACTCTACACTGCCATATATCTGGATTTTCATTTAACATGAAGTGGTTTCTTCTGACTTTCTTTATAGAATAACACACTATATTATAGTATCAAGCATTCACCAAAATACAAACACTACTCATCTTATTTTCATCTTGAAGTTTCTTTTCACAGAAGGAACATAACGGTCCTTGTTTAAATCTTTCGACAGCCCCCTATCTATTATCTGTAGTTTTCCGGATGGATCATGAATCATTCCTTTCTTATCTACTAACCAATAATGTGGAATCTTTTTCCATTCTTCTTTTAAAAACTCATCCTCCATAATAAAAAATCTTCGGTGCTCTGGATTGTAGAAATCTAAATCCTTATTAGACTGAAAGGCTTGCTTCATTTCTATAGTAAAATCTTTCTCTTCATAGACTACCTGGTCCGCTAATAACTCCCCACGAATCCGCTCTAATGCTATCCCATAAGTTTCCATGGCCCAAGACTGCATCTCTAAACATGCGCAACCACAGTTATCTCTTTTCTGATAACGCATGATGTCTTTTGTCGATGCCTGGTGTAAGAAATCATTCGTGAGGTCAGAATGAAAATACCAACTTAATGGTGTGGCTTTTATTTTATGGCTATCGTCCATCATCATTCCTTTTAATACTCTTTATTACCGGAAACTACAATCTTTTCTTGACATGGCTTCACCAATCAGAATCCTCACCAGAGTAACATACTTATTATAAGGCACATTATACTAAAAATAATATAAAAGACAACTGATGCGCAGTAGTGTTCGACAATATCTTTGTATCTGATATATTGAAATATGCTTTTTTATCGGACTTACCTCCGAAAAAAAACCACCATTTTAACCGAAATGACAGTCACTCATTGCTCAAACCATTGAATGAACAGACAAAACGCCGTTATTTTTTTAGGCTATGTGCAATACAGGGCTTGAAATGGCGATGTGGAATAAATAAAAGGGATTCCCCAAGATTTCCATCAAAGCCAAGGAGCAAAAATAGGATGAAAAACATGGGTTATCGATATAGCTTTGGTGTTGAATCCTTGCCCCAGATTTTGGTTTTTATTTTTTAGAAATCCAACCTCAGAATACAAATAGCCCTAAAAAGTTTATGATCTCCAATGACCCGCTCAAAGCAGCCTTCATTAACGGTGCTTCAATAATGAGCGATTCCGGACTGCCCCTCGGATCTGCGCAACATTCTAACACCAAATACTTGACCATCCCCACATCACTTTTAGCAATACTTTCGGCTAATGCTTTTCCACCATCACCATGAACATCCGCACCCTTTAAAACTAAATAACGCACCATACTAATATTCTTTCTTGAAATGGCGGCTTTCAATACCTCAGATCAATGCATTCGCACCACACTCTTTTATCAGAACAGATATGTCATCACATTTATCTGTTCTGCCCATACGCTTTTCCATAACAACCATCGGTCATGCTTACGCTTTTTTAATAGGCTATGTCGCAGTTACGTGTTGAATTGGATTGAACCAGCCCATTCAATCAAAATAATGCGTCATTCCGGCGCAGACCGGAATGACGCAGCTCATGGAGTGTTTCTTATAATTAAAAAGGTTGTAATATTTTTAACAACTAATTGCGACAGAGTTCAATTATACACCATTGTACCAACAAGTCCCACCACTATAATGTTCCATACCTCATATCCACCCCCTGCGCCTCAAAATATTGCAATACATCCACATTTCCTTGACATCCTCACCGACCTTTTCCACGACGAAGCGTGAAAACTTGCTTTCGCAAGGAAGGGCGGGGA
>JAVHQJ010000249.1:0-9469 GCA_036171075.1 Sideroxydans sp.
ACTTTGCGCGCCGTTCGCATTCAGATTCACATAACGCAAATTTGCAGAAAGATAGGTGGGTAAATGCTCGGGATAGGATTTTCCGCTGCAATACACCGTCAGTTCATCAGGAAGCTCACGCATGTTGTGATAACACACCAGATTTTCAGCCAGCGTCTCAAAACCGCCATAGTTGGCAGGCACGCCTACCGTGCCGAGGACGGCGATACGTTTATTTTGCATCGGGTATATTCCTCACAAAAGTATCACCAGAAACCTTGATAATTTGGTTTAGTTCGTCCCATGTATTAACCACTCCTTTGGCTTTACTTCCAAGAATGAACCAAGTAGAAGCCACCATCCCCGCTGCGCCATGCGCTGCAGCATACCTGCTGAAATTGCGAATGGTTTCAGGCTTTCTCCAAGTAGTACCCAGCACAACAAAACCCTCTCTGCTCAAAGTCTCTACAGAGGGGAAATCTGTTTGTCCATCGAAATAATGCCAGTCGCAGATGACAATATCGCGCGGCAATTTATCGCGCAGTGACTTCCCGTAGCCTCTCGCTGCACCATGTAACTCAAAAGGGGACATCTGAGGAAACTCATCTGGTGAGATCAGCATATCCCCCCACATCCACGTCACCACCCCTTTCTTGGCAAGGTGGTCGTGAATCAACATGACATCTTTCAAGAATAGTTCCGCAGGAAGCATCTGCTCCCCATCACGTAAACCAATATGGTTTTCGATAATTGATTTACGCAATACCCAACCGACCAACTCATCGTGCCCAATATGGATAGCCTCTGGGTGAATCAAATCAATTAATTCATCCAAAACTGAAAAGACAGTTTCGTAAAGCTTTTGTTGGCGAGGATCGTAAGTGGATGAGTTGAACATCCACTCGGGATGAGTATCTTGAAAAAAAACCTCTTGATGTGTAAGTAGTTCAATCTGGGGAATGAATTTCATCCCCTTGCTGCGCGTGTAATTAGCTACATCCAGCAACTCTTGCTTACTCCACTGTCCTTCCCCAACCGACCAGGGAGCCGAAGTCAACTTCGTACTGCCGCGCCAAGCAACGCCCAAAATCAACGTATTGAAATGCTGTGTGGCCGCCAAGTCAACCAACCGCATAATCTGTTCTGGCTTCACCCCAAAACTGGTCAAATGCAAAGCTCTGATATTCACCTTATCGACTGCAGGCAAAGCAAAGGCACTACCCATGCTCAACCACACAACAACCAAAAATGAAAAGCCTTTTTTAAGCATATCCAAGCCTGCGCATCGTATCGTTGAATGCATTGGCAATCGAGGGATGCAGATCAAAGGGCGGACGGCTGTCTATTGGCTTTAAAGTCTCAACTCCATAACGAATGAATTTATCATCGTCGGAGAGTTCCAAAAACTTCAACATCCCTCCCAGACTCTCGCTCGGCTTCTCGCACAAACGCTCATAATCAATTCGCATCACATCGGTTGGATATTGCTCCATCAGTGACAGGCCCTCCCTCATGGTAATAATCCATTCCACAGCAGCCATGTCAGTATGTTTAGTCCAAGCACGCATATCCTCAGCACACACAGCAAGATCAGCATGCTCAAGCAGCAACTGATCGATGAGCAGATTCCACTTGCGCCTATTTACCCCCCACCAGTCGTGCTTCTCCCCCCCCACCTGCTCCCCTAAACGATTCGACCATCCCATGATGGAATGACAAGTATCCCAACCATTCCGCACAAGGAACAAAAACTTAGCGTCGGGAAAGAGCGCCTTCACAAAGGGAACACGAAAAATCAGTTCCGGATATTTATCCACCACACGCCTAGAGAACGCAGTCAACAAATAGGCGCCAAACAAACGGTGAATATAACGAGTCCGCGTCGGTGTCGCCTCATCAGCACCCAAACGATAGTGCGCCACACCGCGTGAATAACTGCCGATCAAATCCTCATCAGGATGAACAGCGTGCCACAACGCCTTAGGCTCATTCAAAAATCCAACCTCTTGATGCATAGAAAGCACCATTCCCAACACCGTCGTACCGCTACGGCCAGTGCCTAAGATGAACACTGGCTTCTTTACTTTGCGCAAGCTTGGTAATCGCTTCTCCAAAGCAAAATGTGCAAATACCAGTGGATTGATCCATTGCCCGCGTGTGGTCAACGGCCGACCTTCGAACAGACCATAGCTGACCAATCGGCTCCATAACTTCCACGGACGAATATGTAGATACAGCGAATCAAGTTGAGCGATCATTTTATATTTCAGAGGAAATTGAATTGCTTTTATTAGCCAAGCGACTCTCCGCAAAGCTCACCCAATCTTCAGCGGGAGAAATCAACTTAACGACTTTGCCTGGCACCCCAACAACCACCGCACAATCAGAGACGTCCGAAGTAACCACTGCACCCGCCCCAATAATCGCATTGCTTCCAATCTGCAGTGTTGCTGGTCCCCGCACATTGCTCACCACAGTCGCATTTGCATAAAGTGCCACATTATCTCCGATGACCACATTTGGGCCTCCAATTGTCACGCGCTGCAATATCAAACAACGCTTGCCGATTATTGCAGTCGGATTCACCACTAACCCTCTCGCATGCGCAAACACCAAGCCTCCGCCCGCCTGAACTCTTGGTCCTATCCACACACCTGCAATCAAATCATTTAATACTGTGCACAAATACGATAACGGTCTGAGCAATTTATATTGGTAACACCACTGCGACAGCCTGAAGATGCACACAGTGCGAGCATCGGGGTAATAAAAATATTTCAATAGCCCTTTTTCTGGATGCACCAAATTGAACGATTGCATGTCCAGTCGAAGTGTTTCAAATAGCCTCATTGCAAACCTCGTTAATAACCATTTATTTTTAAACTGATTGGGTCCAACTTTCTCATCCCAACTTGCCTAGCTGGCGCACCCACCATGATGGCAAAGGGTGGCACATCCCCCGTGATGACACTGTTCGCACCAATAACAGCCCACTCACCAATCTCTACGGGCTTAGCAATAACGGCGTTGGCTCCTATAAAAACGTAATTCCCAATTTTCACTTCGCCATCGTAAAACCGGAACGGGCGATTTTTCTCGGGCAAGAATTTCGTATCAAAAAAATGTGTGAATATTCTCGCGCCTGTGGTGATACGCACCCATTTTCCCACTGTGATCAAATCGGGTCTGCTATCATCAAAATAGACATCCTCACCGATAAATACCGTACCTGGGTCAGTGAAATTAACCCCAAGAACTCGATATAAACGAATTCGAAGGAAGGAGGGAATCAAAGAAAATCGAGCGATTGCTTGGCATAGTTTTCCAGTGATCCGTCTTAAAGAAACAACCCGATAAGAAGTGCTCATCGTTTAATCCATTTCCAATTAGCTGTTAACCCCGCCTTGAGCTTGGTAACGGGCTCCCATCCGAAGACGTTGGTAGACTGACCGATGTCCAGCACAACCTGAGGTACGTCATATCCACGCCCCGCTTTATATCTAGGTTCTATTGTTTTACCCGTCACCTCTGCTATCGTTGAGATGATCTCGTTGATGGAATAACCGCTTCCACTGCCCGCATTAAATACACCGCACGTCTCTACCACACCTGCCCGTACACACAATTCAGCCAAGTCACCTACATAGATAAAATCGCGAACCACGCTACCATCGCCCCAAACCTCAATCTCTTCCTCCACGGCCACTTTATGCAAGAACGTGCCGATTACCCCTTGCACGCCCGCATGCCCTTGTCGCTCACCATAGGGATTGGAAGCGCGGAGGATCACATACTCCAAACCATGTAGTTGGTGGAACATATGCAGGTAATTCTCGATCGCCACCTTCACCACACCGTACGAACAGATTGGGCGCAAGGCATGATTTTCTGGGATCGGCACCACATCGGGAATGCCATAGACAGTCCCCCCTGAAGAAAGAAAAACGATTTTGGGCGTCTTCTTCTGAACCATTAGCTCCAATAAACGCAATGTGTTGATCAGATTGCTTTGCACATCTTCAATCGGCGCAAGGTTAGACGTGGATGGAACGGTAGTGCTGATCAAATGGTAGACGACATCAACGCCTTCTAATGCCTCTGCCAATTTAGGCGTATCTGAAAAATCGCCGAAGCGATATTCCACTTGAGAAAGCGGCGCTCGATAAAGCTCGGGATTGCGATCAAATACACGTACTTTGTGCCCCGCAAACAGCAACGCATCTGTCAGATGTGAACCAATGAATCCGCAGCCTCCCAACACTAGCGCCTTCATTTGAGCACCTCGTCATATATCTGCATCAGGTTCGCGTAAAAACGTAGGTCGTTGAATTCTGCATCGGCATACCTCTTTGCTTCGCCCCCCATCTCTTGGGTCATAGCATCATCGATCATCAATTTTTGCATCGCTTGGGCAAGCGCGTTGGCATCGTTTGCCTCGTAAACCAAGCCGCGTTCACCATGAGCCACCAGCTCGGTAATGCCGCCACGATTACTACCGATTACAGGTCTACCCATCGCGAACGCTTGCAATATCACATAGGGGAAATTCTCATGCCACAGTGAAGGGACGACCACGAAGCGACTTTTCCGCAATATCTCATCCAACTCAGCTCCCCATTTGGCCCCTAGGAACTTGACGTGAGAAAGCCCTTGATCATCTGCTTGACGTTTGAGCATGTCCAAATCTGGACCATCACCCACTATCACTAAAGGCACATCTCTGGCTAATGCCGAGGCATCCAACAACACATTGACACCCTTCTCGTCAATGATCCGTCCGAAATAAAGTGCATATTCGCCCGTCTCTAAAGAAGCGGAATGCTTAAGAGCGTCATATGGGTTGCGCAAGATACGCCATTTGAATGAGCCTTTACCCCAAAATGCATCCGTCTTCTGTGCCATAAACTCGCTGGCAAACAGAAAAGTATGGACGTTCTTTCGGTAGATGTTCATCCAATCGTGGGCATACGCCTCGATGCTACTGGCCAAACTGTAAGACAACGAATCGTGGCAACAACGATTGATGAGAGGACGGTAGAACTTGCCACCCTGACACTCTTCACATAACTTCTCGTGGTGATACAACTTGTAATTCGGACAGATGTGTTTGTAATCGTTACAACTCATCACCACGGGCACACCCGCCTCACGCGCAGCATCAAGTATCGAAGGCGTTAACTGCACATAGATAGCAAAAGCGTGAACGATGTCAGGCTTGAAATCCGCGATCAACTTTGCCATCGCCCGTTTAGCGTCACGGTTGTAGACCATGCGTGGGAAATTGATGACCTTATTGATGAGACCGCCCGTTTGATAGGATGCGACTACAGGAAAATAATCACGCCACTTCGAATCAACAGCGTCATTCGCCGCAGAAAAATAGGCGACCTCATGACCTTGTTCGGCAAGCACACGACCAACTTCGTGGTAAAAGACTTCGGCCCCGCCTGCAACTTTATAGTTGTTGTGGCACAAAATAATTCTCATGATATTGCTGCCTTTTCTTCTCTTTTTTGACTCTCAATCACTATATAACTTATTCCTGCCGCAAGAATAAACAAGGGCGCAACGTCAATCACACTCGGCCTTTGATAGATGCTGACAATGAACATAAATAAAAACACATAGCACGCCTTGGCATCTTTGGCAGCAACAATCCTCTTCTTTTTCAATCTGAACAACATAACTAGGAATAACAAAATCGATGCCATCCCAACCAGTCCATAATCGAATACAAGGGATTTCCAAGAACTGACGTAATATCCCAATTGATAGGCGGACTCGCTGTTACCAAAATAGATATTATTTGAAAACAGGAATTCGGCGAACCTGATCTCGAACCACATAGTGGTTCTATTGTCGCCACTCACCCCCTCATCGGAAATCATAAGCCGGTCAATGAGCAATTTTTGCACGATAGAATTGTCTGCCCCAATAAACACAAGCACTCCAAGTGCTATCAATAGAATGATCAACAGCCGTGGTCGCGCAAATAAGAGGTACATGACGATCAAGGCAATGAACGCCAGCGACCAAGATAAGATTGCCGCAATAAAAATAATCACGTTCTGCACATCCAACTTGAATCGAGTGGCGGCGAGCAAGAATGCGGACACGGTACCCACCACACCTGGCTCGTCAAATAAGGCACTCAACCTAAAAATTGACTCACCTCCTTTGAAGATCATGTAGCCAAAAAGGTAATTGCCATATTGCATTCCAGATTCGGCCTTGCCTTCGTGCGTGGGTATCTCAAATCCTCCAAAAGGAGGGACTCCTAGCACGTTGAAAAAGTACAGAAGGATGCTCGGTGCAACAATCAGCACAAAGGCGAGCCGGAAATATCCAAAAGACTGCCATAGCGTCTCTTCGCTGACCAACACTAGCAACAATACGAACGAACTGATTCTCAATAGTTCGGTTACTTTGCCCGCCGACAAGAAGTGCATCAAGAACAATGTCGCTATAAAAACGCCCAGCACGAGCACCCCCGACAAGTCCAAGCGAATGATTCTGGCTCGCCACATATCCATCCATGAATAAGCGAGTAATACAAAGGTGATCAACGTACCCAAGCTGAGGACGATTGCGTTGAGTGCGCGCCGCCCCTCAATGCCTGCGATAGGCACCAAATACAGCAAGCCCGTGATGACCAAAGTCGCCAACAACAAAGCAAGGGTTCGTTGCGCATCTACTTTCATTTTGTAGAGGCCTTATGCATGCCACAGAATTCGATGTATTTTCGCGCGACATGGGAGCACTCATGTACCCGCTCGACATATTGTTTGGCCTCATTGCCCGCGTCGACAAATGATTTTCGTTGTTCGAGGACTTCCGTGAGACGTTTAAGGATATCTGCTACATTGGGCTTTACATTAACAACAGGACACGTTTCCTCCCCCAGTGCCTGTATTGCTTCTGGTTCTGCCCCACTCAACACTCGCTTACCCATGGCCATCGCAATGATGGCATTCATCCCATAGGAATATGAATTGACTTGATCGACAACCACATTGGCGTTGCGAAGTGTCTCCATGTATTTGGCGAAGGGTAGATTTTCGGGAATCACAAGTTCGACATCGTTGGGGTATCTGCTCTTCAATCCATTTAAAGCCTCAACGATGAGTTTCGTTCCTTTAAAGCCAGGGCGACTGATGCCGTGCTGGAATACGACTTTTCCTTTAACTTCATTTTCTGGACATGCGTATTGAGACACATCCGCAGGAAGCGGAATGGTGCGCATCGGCTTATGCAATTCGGTATATCCCAAAGAATATTCGTACATCACCGGGATGTATCCAAGTGCCATGGAAACGACACGCTCGTTCTGCTGGATACGCCCTGGCCTAAGGAAATTGTTTCTTCCCTTGGTGTCTTCAATCAGCCCAGGAAACCATGTGTAATCAAGCTTGGCTGTCGCATTAGCATAGGTACGGTAGTCGTCCCCCGCTACAGATAAGTAGAACTTCCCCTCGAATTTTTTATATACCTGACCAAATAACGAGCTGGGAACAAAAGGGGAGAATACGTACGGGTGACACACTAAAATGATATCGAAAGCTTCAATATCCAGCTTACTTAACCACAGTGGTGAATAAAGTGCTGTGGCGTAATATCCCGCCTTTCCCTTAAACCCCAGACTCCAATCCACATCTCGCTCGACACTTTTCCAGCCATCTCCACCCGAGGCATGAAGGACATTGTGTCCAAGTTGGAGAAACCCCGCCTTCAGGTCTTTGTAAAAACCGCTATATTCACCGAGCAACAAGATATTCATGTGTAAGACCCATTTCTTCGCCAAAGATACCTATGTCCGATCAGCGCATAGACAAACACGGCATACATCGCATACATGCCTGCGTAGACGACCACTGGCGCTTGAATACCGAATACGGGTATCGCCCAATGATTTGCGACATACATCAGCCCAACAAACATCAGTTCGGAACCGATGTACCACGCTGTCATCTTTTTGGCGACTAGCATGTAGGACAATACCCAAGAAGCGATTTTCAGCATATCTCCGGTGATCTGCCATGCAAATAATGAGGCTGCTGGAAGGAATTTTTCGGAATACAGAATCAATAACAACTGTTCGCGCAATAGGTACACCAAGCCCCCCATGAGAAGCACGATGGGCATGGCAGTCTTATAGAAGGCAAGCATCTCTTGCCTTATCTCAGCATCGCTTGTCATCTTGGAAAGCTTCGGTAGGTAATAGACTGCAAAGCCGGCAGTGATGACACCAAGATAGGCACCAGAAAGTTGCCAGACTGCCTGCCAATAGCCCGCTTCTTGCCAGCCAATCTGGTTTACCAACTCATCACGAATCCCCATTGGTAAAAGTGCCGTAGTTAGCAAGGAAGTCAGCGCCATGATGGCGAATTGAGCAAGGCGATTGATCCACGTGCGATCAATTTGAGTATGCGCCGCAACTGACAAGGTTTCCCCATGCAGGCGCATGGCATATCCAACCGATACCATGCCAGACAGAATGGGGCCAACGAGTAGGCCATACAGCGCACCTTCCACTCCATACCCTAGGCTCAACAGCACGACTGCTAGCATATTGATGAATGAGGTCAGTGCGTTCAGCATCAAGTAATATCGAATCTGCCCCATGCCATTCAATAAAGCCAGTGCAATACCGTTGGTCACGAGTAAGGGTAAAACGATACCCGTCACAAGAAAGAGTGAGGCCCAAGCGGTTTGATGTAGTACCAGTTCCGAGATAGAGCGATGAAAAAACAACAATGCCAATGATCCAACAAATGCGATTAGAGCTGAAGATTTGATGGCGGTCGCCAACATACCAGCTAACTCATCCTTGCTTTCTCTAAACTCTGCGGCGTATTTGACTATCCCAGACTGAAACAACATGCCTGAGATGCCCGCCATCAAAACTAGGAAGCTTTGGAACTGTCCGAATGTGGCTAACGCTTCAGGCCCTCCAGATATGGCGACCATCTTTGCGACCACCAAACCCGAAGCAAGTCGAAGTGCAGTGGCAAGACCACTCCACAATGTGGTCGAGAGCAAATTCACGCTGGCAGGAACTCGCCGATAACGTTGCAGACTTGTTTGATTTGCAATGTGCTCAAGGTAGGCCCCATAGGTAAACTGAGTACTTCTTGATGAACTACTTCTGCAATCGGAAAATCACCCTGTTTATATCTCAGCTCGGAATACGCAGGTTGTAAGTGGGGAGGGATTGGATAATGAATCATGGTGCCGATACTTTGCTGTTGAAGGTGTGTCTGCAACTTGGTACGTTGCCCACAACGCACAACAAACAGATGCCAGACAGGATCTGCCCACTCTGGCACGACAGGAAGAACTAGATCGGTATCTTTCAATTGGTTCAAATATTCTGCCGCAAGATTTTTGCGTTGCGCATTCCATGCATCCAGTTTCTTCAGCTTCTCGCGCAAGAAGGCGGCTTGCAATTCATCTAGGCGTGAGTTGTAGCCTTTTACTTCGTTATGGTATT
>JAVHQJ010000250.1:0-1950 GCA_036171075.1 Sideroxydans sp.
CCTCAACTCGGTGCGCCAGTAGTAGGACTCGATCATCTTTCGACGGCTAACGTAAAAGTGAGGGGCTGCGCGCTTTTTCGCAGTCCCTCTCGACTGGCGGGTTGGGCTTTTTGATAGTCATGGTGTATTACCTACCACCAACCCAAAGCACCATATCGAGCTTACGCGGCGTCCATTCCGTTGAGCCAAACAGGCGATTCAATTCTTTAGCCTTTCGTGCATAAATGTCGATTAACAGTACGCCATCAGGTAAGCGCAATTGTTTTGGCTCGCCCTTGCTGTTCTTTTGATTCATTTTCGATATGGCGCTCGCCTCCGGTAGGTTCTTGACCTGCGCCAGTGCATCGACAGCAAATTGATCGACTGTTCCGAAATGCTTGGGGTACATCAATGATAGCAACCCTGATGCGCCCGCTATTCCCAGCCCCTTTATTTCAGTCGCGGTGCGGAGACCTAAGCGAATATCACTGGGGTTCAGATTCAGGAGTTTGTCCCGGATGCTGTCCAACTCGCTCAGTTCGTTGGCTTCGATGTACTTTTTGAGGTGCTTAGTGGTTGATGCGTAGCGATTGTCAGCCGTGTATTTCCAGCGAAAGTATTCGTCGTGCAGGAAGTCATACCACTCTTGTGGCGTGAGCCTCTGAAGCCTCTTTATATCCAGTGCGTTTAACGCACGCTCCAACTCAACATTCCGCTCTTTAACAAAATGCCAATAGCGTTGAAGTGCATGCTCCCAAGCCAAAGAATTAGATGAGTACCAAAGTTCAGAAATATTCATCGCGAAACCTTTCAATGCGGGCGGGACTCTGATGCCCAACGTAAAAGTAACCGACGCTGCGCGGCTTTATCGCGCAGCGTCCGTGTTGACTGCAGGGTTAGCGGTACTGGTAGCAACGGCTGCTTCTAGCTTTGCTATCACGATTTTTGAAAGCTCAATGTATTGCTCAACTGATTCGACTGATGGGGAAAACCCCCTCTCATGAACAGCCCTGTTCCGAAGAATCTGAAGCTCTCGAACGAGCATTGATTCTTCAAAAGAGATTATTCCATCATTCTCCAATTTCTTCAGGCAGGACAAGAATGGTGTATGAGGGGTTCCCGTATAGGCAATTCCAAATTTGTGGAAAGCTTTTCTGGCCGAGTGTTCGATTTCAAGCCATGTTTTTATCACCGCTCCGTTTGGGTCGGCTGCTGCGATTGCCTTTTCGCGCTCTGTGATTCTCGACGGTTGCTTTCCTTCTAAGTTCTTTTCTGTCAGAACTTCAACTTCCTTTTCAAATTCCAATTCTGTTGCACCAATCTTGCCTCTTCTCAACCTCAGCAAGAGGTGCTTAATTTCAGGACGAAAAAGAAATAGTCCGATAGTCATGACAATCGGCCACGCCAGACTTTTCGTGATTTCTGCAATGAAGGTGAGCGAATCCATTTTTGTACCGCTAACGTTAAGTTGAGGGGCTGACGCGGGCTGCTTCGCGGCAGTCCCGCTCGAACGTTAGGTTAGGCATGGTCATTTCTTTAACCAAAATCCAAGAATGGTGCCAACGGAGCCGTATGCCCACTTTTGAGTTGCATCGGGGTATGTCCCTGAAAGTATCGTATAGAGTGAACCGAACAAAACGACGAAGGACACCAGCACCATCATGGCGATTCGTACATGAACTTCATAATTTGGTTCACCCCCATGTTTGAGTGTGCCTGCAAGAGGCAATAGAAGACGGGAATCCATAGTCTTGTCGGGCGGAATAAAACGATACGCTATGATAGCAAGCAGCACTATGACAAAGCCGACTAATGGATGTACTTCATGCAATTCTATTGGCATGTGCTATCTCCCCAATGCCTAACGTGGAATTAACCGGCTCCGCGCTTTTGCGGAGTCCGGGTTGAATGTCGGGTTAGACTGACCACTTGATTGTAAAAAAGTAAGCACGAGACTTACCCTGCCTTCAA
>JAVHQJ010000251.1:0-1948 GCA_036171075.1 Sideroxydans sp.
GCAAAGCCGCCGCTAACAAAGGGCATCGCCAGATTGCTGACAGGCGACAGCCCCAACGGCCAGGCGGCAGCAAACAAAGTCCAGCAACCCAGCCCAATGCTCACGAGCAAACCCAAGGCACGCAAGCGAACATCCGATAGACTTCTAGCGCGACAGATTCCCAGTATAACGATGCTTGCCATGAGCAGGATAAACAGGCTTGCTGCAACCAGTCCGAGATGACCTGCTAGCATGGTTAATCCGCCATACTTGTACTCCTGATTTTCGAGCGCAGCCACATCCATCGAAGAGCCGAACCACTGCGCTTTCGCAATCACCGAAAAATTCGCAATCAGTTGGTAACCTCGTCCGAGCGGGTCATCTTCAGGATGCAGAAAACTCAATAGCCGCGTTAGGCGATATGGCGCGGACAACAGCAAGACTACAGACACGACCAGCGGCAGTACACAAACAGTTAATGCCCCCTTCCAACGCCCGTTAATCGCCAGAGCTGATGCCATTAAACCCAATATGGCACAAATTCCCCATAAACTTGGCTGATTAGACAAAGCGATCAGAATGATGCCAACCAGTGCAATGACCTCAGCCTTGTGAGTCTTAGTTTTCGGAGGTTCAGCACTGAGTGCTGCCGCCGCCAATATAAAAAAGGTCAGCACCAAGTAATGGCCTGGCATATATATGCCACCCGGCAAAGCCAGCCAGCTGTGTGTACACCGCCAATCTCGGAGCCAACATAAGGCAACATAGGCAACAGTGAAAACAGGCATGTCAGCCTCAGCCACAACTTAGGCCAGCGATCTAACCAGCCGGGCGAAAAATGTGCTGCCAGCATAAATGCTGTTGCAGACAAAACGAGAAGCATAAGAAAATTCCAAGTCATGATGCCACCTATATAAATAAGAATTACATCGCTATCCGTCAAAGCTCTGATACACCAACAGAATGCGGAGGGCTTAACGGGTTAATTGCTTGCTCGCTCAATCGCTCACACGGCTGTCTTCAAGCACGGGAAATTCCGGCACTGGCGCGAGAATTTCTTCATTCCGCAAGACGTAATCGAACACGGCACGTGCAACAGGTGCAGCGGACTGGTATCCGAAACCACCCTCCTCGACGACCACAGCTAGTGCGATAGTAGGTTGATTGGCTGGCGCATAACCAATGAACAGAGAATGATCCTTGAGCGATTCAAAGCTGCCATCCTTACGCATGGCAGAGCGAGGCATAGAGCCGGTCTTTCCAGCGACCAGATAGGTTGCATCGGCGAACGAACGACTGCCCGCACCCTGACGCGTTGCCGCAATCATGGCGTTACGAATGGTTGCCAGATTCGCGGCAGTTAATGGAAATTTTGCAGCAACATCTGATACGGAATCGGCTGACACCTTCGCGTCTTTATCTGTTCTTGCCAGACTCGGCTGATACAGCGTTCCACCATTTGCCAGCATGGCAACAGCACTTGCCATCTGAAGCGGCGTGGCAAGAAAATAGCCCTGTCCTATACCCGTGGCTATCGTGTCACCAGTGAACCACTGCTGTTTAAAACGCGCATCTTTCCATGCAGGGGTAGCCAGAATCCCTGCAGACACTGATTCACATGCCATGTCAGATTTTTTGCCAAAGCCGAAATGAGTCAGAAAGCCATGAATAGCATCTATCCCCATCTCTTCCGCAAGTGCATAGTAATAGGTATCGCACGATTGGACTATTGACCGATGTAAATTGACTCGACCGTGTCCATGGCTGCTCTTGTAACCATCAACATACCAGTATTCGCCGTACTGAACAAAGCCCTTGTTGTCAGAAAATTCATCTTCGGCTGTTCTAAAGCCCATCTCCAGAGCTGCCAGTGCCAAGAATGGCTTGATAGTTGCGCCCGGATTATAATTTCCCGCCAAGGCCAGATTTATGGCTTTTTTAGAGGATTTTGTACCCGGCTTATTTGTAA
>JAVHQJ010000252.1:0-1947 GCA_036171075.1 Sideroxydans sp.
TACAGCAGGCTACCATCTTAATTCACTGTCTGAAAACTGGGGTCCACTATAGTTTGGTGTTTGGGAATCAGTTGTGGTTCAAAGCTACCATGGCGGTCACGGGGAACTTCAATAGGCAGATCACCAAATTCACCTTTTAATGTCTTGCTACTGGTTCCGTTACGGGTGTTCTTGGTCGAGTTGGTGACGGCTTCATGCTTGCCATGTCCTAGATGCTGAGCCATCTCGGCTTGCAGTGCTCGCTCGACCAGCACCTTGGTCAGTTGCTTAAGCAGACCATGTTCACCAATCAAGTCTTCAGGTTTTTTGTAATTGGACAGCAAGCTGTCAATGAGGTCTTTCGGTACGGCTTTTGCTACGGTCATTGCGACTCCTTTCAAAGTGGCGGCAGTTTCCTGCCAAATGACCGTTTACACAAAATTTCTTACACCCTCACTCTACCTCACGGCATTTAAATTCTACGGTTAATAATTCCAGCGATTTTCATCCTTATTTGCCGAATCTATTACCATCTGCAATCTTTTTGTTTGTGTGTACTTATTAAATTCAATATTGGCTTCCATATACTTATTTTGCATCTCCATAAAATGATCCGATGCCACTTTTTGTTCTGGTGTTAACTTGTCCATGACCTCTTCAACCATTTGAAATTCTTTTAAAAAAGCCCCCACAACAGGAACGAATTCTTTAACAGATTTTAATAACTCATCCTTTAAAGCTGCGTTATCGTGGAAAAAATTTACACTTCCGCTTGCAGTGTCAACGACAACCGCTACCGCCGCTTGAGCAATCTTATTTTCCATAATTGAAGTAAATTTACTCGATTTTAATTTCTCAAAAAAGGTACTTGAGGCTATGTCCGTTGAAGTAATAGTGATATTTCTCAGCTCAGCTTTAAGCATTGAGTCAGATTCAATCAGCTGGACGGCTTCTGCTTGAGCCGAAGCCGTGTTATCCGCAAGAAGAGCAAGTAGTTTGTAACCGTTACTATCTGTAATAGCGATTAACTTATCCGCTGCTTGTGTACGTTCTGCATATTTAAGTTTCGCTGTAATCCCTAGCAATTTGCTGCTGGCAACCCGTGTAATCGGGAGCACATCGGCCACCCCACTCATTACCACGGGGATTGTTTGTAGAAGCACAGTTTTAGCTTGCTCTAAAGTTATCCTCCCGTCAGCATCCCCTATTGCAGCGGTTGCATTGTCCATTCTAGTTTTCCAAGTTTCATTAAAATGAGTCCTTTCTTGATTAAGTTGATCTCCCAACGGACCAGAAAAACTATTAAAATATAAATCTACTCTACTTGGCAATGATGCAATGAACATTTGCAAATCAGCTGTTGTCAGTTTGTCGACATAGAACCTGCCATCAGCACCCAATGCGTAAGAGTAATAATTGGTTAAATTTCGAATATACGGCGCATCAAACATATTTATGTTTGGAATATAGCTTCCATTTGTAATCACTGGTGTGTGGGAGATATTATTAGCTGCAGCCTGCGCCCTAGCCAATTCATCGCGAACACTCAGCGCATTTTGGGCTGCTGATGAGTTGTCTTTTGCAAATTGGGTCCAAGCCATTCCGCTTAAGATACTTAGGTCATGATTCAGCAGTTCACCCAACTTGGCTGCACCATTTTGTTGGTAGTAGATATTTAAATAATTGTTGTACAGTACGTAATTGTTTAAGGCAGCTTTTTGTACATCAGTTGAATTTCCATTGATATATAACGCTTTCCAAATTGGATTGTTAGTTAGGTTTTGATAATTATTAAGTGCAGGAACCGTACCAAAATCAAGTCCCAATAAACCTTTGAACAACTCATAAATCCCTGCACCTTTGTATTTCGCTATAAGCAGTTGCTGCGTATTGACGGGTGTCACTGCGCCAGACTTATACTGACTTAATGCGGAACTCATATTGGCCGCATTGACTGCTAACAGTGCA
>JAVHQJ010000253.1:0-1946 GCA_036171075.1 Sideroxydans sp.
TTCAACATCAGTCATGTTTTGCAGCTCAGAAAGCGTTGTCATTTTGTTTTTCCTTAGCTAAAAAGTGGTAACTGGGCCGCAGATTTTTTTGCCAGTGCTTTTTCAGCAGCAAAAACGGCAGATGCGCTTATTTTTCCAGCAGCCCCAGCCATCAGTTTGAAGCGTGCCCTAGGTGTCAAATCCAGCAACTTTTTGAAGGTTTCATGCGAGTCAGACATTAGAAAAATAGACCTCATCAAGCCGTTTTTACATATTGATTCAATCTCAAAATCACTCATCACAACCCCCATAAAATGCATAAATCGATGAAATAATTTTACGATTGTCTTACAAGCAAATCAAGATAAACTCGCTAATAATCAATATATTATGATGTTATTTAATAGCGTTTTATGGGCTTTGTTGAGTTTTGATTGATTTAGATAGTTATTATTTTTCGTACAAAAAAACGCATTTCCGCTTGAGCAAAATGAAGGGAAAGGAGATGCAAAAATGGAAATTAATACGCAAACGAATCAGCAGGCCGCCCGCGCGCGGCAGATGGAAGCACTCCGCAGGAATATTGGCGCTGATTTAATCAGGTGGCTTGAAGACCCAAAAATAGTTGAGGTGATGTTGAATCCAGATGGCGCCCTGTGGGTGGACGCCATGGGTGAAGGAATGAGACGGGTCGGCGCAATGGACCAGGTGCGTAGTCTGTCAATCATCAATTCAGTTGCAGCCTTGCTTGGCGCTGTGGTGACTGCTGATCAGCCCATTCTGGAATGCGAATTACCAATCGATGGAAGCCGTTTTGAAGCACTAATACCTCCACTGGTAAAACAGCCAGTTTTCACAATCCGCAAAAAGGCTTTGCTAGTTTTCACACTTGATGATTATGTTGCCAAGGGCATCATGAACAAGTATCAAAAAGAAGTGATTGAGCAAGCGGTTTTGAACCGTGAAAATATTCTTGTGGCCGGCGGAACAGGGACCGGCAAGACGACCTTGGCAAATGCGATTTTGCATGCTGTCTCAGTTCTTGATGCTGATCACAGAATCGTTATTATTGAAGACACCCTTGAGCTTCAATGCAGCGCACCAAACACTGTTTTTCTGCGCACAGCAGAAAACACAGACATGACTAGGCTGCTGCGCGCAACCATGCGGTTGAGACCCGATCGAATTGTGGTCGGCGAGGTGCGTGACGGCGCAGCGCTGGCTTTATTGAAAGCATGGAACACCGGACATCCTGGTGGCGTTGGAACTGTACATGCAAATAGCGCGGATGCGGCTTTGGTGCGGGTCGGGCAGCTAATTCAAGAGGCAGGTGTGCCGGCTAATCCTGAACTCATTGCCGAGGCGGTTAACGTGGTTGTATCAATAAAAAGAACCACCTCGGGTAGAGTTGTGGATGAAATAATTCGAGTCACCGGGTTTGAGAATGGCAAGTTTACCACTGATAAAATTTAACATAAATTCCCTTGACGGAATTATTCCATGCAAGCTATAATCTGCGCATGATAAATTGGAATGTTGAATATACAGATGAATTTGGTGAGTGGTGGAACCAACTCACCGAGGCCGAGCAAGAATCTGTTGCGGCATCCGTTGAATTACTGGAGACATGCGGTCCAAATTTAAAATTTCCTCATAGTAGCGGGATAACGACATCAAGTTACGATCACATGCGGGAATTACGTATACAGCATGAAGGACGTCCTTACAGGACTCTTTATGCCTTTGACCCAAAAAGAACAGCGATCCTTTTGATTGGCGGCGATAAAACTGGAAATAATCGGTGGTATGACGAGTTTGTGCCTGTTGCTGACCAGCTTTATAAAGATCATCTGAGGGAATTAAGAAAGGAAGGGCTGAACAATGACTAATAAATTTGCTGATTTACGTGCAAAAATGTCACCTGAATCGAGAGAGCGTGCAGGCACTAAGGCTAAAGAAATGCTGGC
>JAVHQJ010000254.1:0-1910 GCA_036171075.1 Sideroxydans sp.
AAATCTCACCGCCTGCCACATGACATAAAGCCCGGCCAGTACTGATAGTAAATTGATTGAAATTTGCAATTTATTTAATTTTTTCATGTTACCTAGCTCCTTTTCGTTACTGTCACAAAATAGATGCTTAGCCTCTTATTCATAACTTGACTACTCGCAGACACAACAAATTTGATCGACTTTGTTTAGTTCTGCGAAATCGGCAATCTTGGCTTTCTGCACCTGGGCGCAGGCCAGTTTGACTGTCTGCCGCCAGCTTGTCGTGTTTGCATCTGACGAACCGCACATTTGCCGGAATTTTTCCAAGCCAAGCGGAAATGGGTGTTTGTGGCTCTCGATGTAGTCCGCTAGGCGCCGAGCCACTGGCGACAAGTCGCGGTAAATCTTCCAAGAGTGGCTTGTAAATGTGTTGCCAGCAAACAGAAACATCAGGTTTGGGTCAATCCATACGCGATATTGCGTAGGTTTGCCCTTGGCATTATTAGTCACGGCGTAATTTTGAATGAGCGAGATTGCCCCGCTCGTGCCGTATGCCTTGTTATTCAAGGCCAAAACCTCATTGGCTTTAAGTCTGGAAATACACTCACGCGCACGATCATAGCTCTGGCCATTCTTTGACCAAGCCACGTTACACACCAAATCTTTGACGGAGAACTCGAATGGCTCTCCAAGGGCTACGCTTTGGCCGTAGTTGAGGATTTGCAGCCACACGATTTCATCATCCTCGGCGCGTAGCTCGATACCGCTGTATAGGATGGAAACATGCTCGTTGTAGTGGAATAGTTTTTCGTGTATCAGCGTCTTGCGCGGCTCATTCTTGTTGCGGGCTGTAAAAAGCGAACTGCGTGCATAGTCATTAGGAATATGCCTTAGGTCGTCACGTTCTCCTATCGTTTTTGGAAAGATCAAATCAAGTTGAAATTGCACATCAGGTTTGATTCCCTTGCTATGGAGGTAGGCTCGGCGCAGTGTTTGCTCCTGCCTATTGCAAGAGGCGGTCATAGCTTTGCCTCATAACTTGCGGCAGCAAATTTAGATGCCTTTGTCCGACGACCTAGTTTTGGTTTTTTTATAACGGATTGTTCACGAAGATTATCAACGTAGGCGGCCAAATCTTGAATATGGATTTGACGCCGAGACCCAGTTAATACAGTTTGTATAGGGAATTCACCCTTTGACAGTTTATTTCTGGCCGTTTGTTCTGGAATACCGACACATTCAGCACCGGCGACAAATGGGACAAGAACTTGCCCGTGAAAACGAGCTAATAGAATTTCTATGGTTGAGCTGATTTGATTTTGCATTTTGTTCTCCGACCGGAGAACAAGCTGATCGCAATTGTTTCATGCACAGCCCATTCCCCGGAAAATTTCCGAAAAACGAGAATGCCCGTGTGTTGAATTTTTAGTTCTACCGGTAATGCATCACAATTCCCGCAACTAGCTCATGACACCCTTTCAACCTTGGGTATGTAGTCGCTTATCGTTACTCATTCCAGACCACAGCGTATACAATTTTTTTCGTCGCACCGCTCCACAAATCTACTCGAAAAATTTGCTTCTGCGAACACGCTTACACTCCAAGCCCGGAGTCCTTCTGCCTTTTCAGCAGGGAGCCTCATTACCTTGCATTTGGATGAAAGGATTAACTAAAAACACGCCAATCCGATGAGGTGAGATGAATATACCAGCACATACCTATCAATGCAAGTATGTGAGAGTAGAGTCTATGGAAAATTATGGAAAAATTACATGGAAAATTCTGGGATAAGAAGGGATACCACGGCATACCGTAGCATCCTAACTCATTGATTCTATTTGGTGCGAAAGACAGGAATCGAACCTGCACACCTTGCGGCGCTGGAACCTAAATCCAGTGCGTCTACCAATTCCGCCACTTTCGCGCTGTAT
>JAVHQJ010000255.1:0-9174 GCA_036171075.1 Sideroxydans sp.
ATCTTATCCAGCAGGGTTACCTGCAACGCACGCCGCGCGGCCGCATCGCCACCGCGAATGCCTACCTGCATTTCGGACTGACGGTGGCCAGCCATTTGGGCAGCGGGGATTTGCTCGATGAAATTCAATAACATTCGAGGAATGGATTGAGATGCCGCGTGTCATTGACAACATAGATCAGCAATTGCTGCCCATCATGCGTGACACGCTTGCCGTTTCCGAACGAGCAGATTTTTGTGTGGGTTATTTCAACTTGCGTGGCTGGCGCACTATTGATGATTTGATTGCCGACTGGCAGCCAGAGGCAGGTCAGGTTTGTCGTGTGCTGATTGGGATGCAACGCCCGCCGCACGATGATGTGCGTGCCTTGTATCGAGCGGTGGGTGATGAAACGCTGATTGATAATGCCCGCGCAGCTGAAATAAAACATAAATTTGCGGCGCACTTGCGCGAGCAAATTACCTTGGGAATACCCACTGGCGCGGATGAAAAAGGACTGCAACGCCTCGCCAAACAATTGCGTGCGGGTAAAGTGCAGGTCAAATTGTTTTTGCCGTATCCCTTACACGCCAAGCTGTATCTGCTGTTCCGCAAAGACATAAACAATCCCATCACAGGATTTGTCGGTAGTAGCAATCTCACTTTTTCGGGACTGTCCAAGCAAGGCGAGTTGAATGTGGACGTGCTCGACCACGATGCTGCTATCAAGCTTTCGAGCTGGTTTGATGCACGCTGGACTGACCGTTGGTGTCTCGATTTATCCAGTGAATTAGCTGCGATCATTGAGCAGAGTTGGGCGAGAGAGGAATTGGTGCCGCCGTATCACATCTATCTGAACATGGCGTATCACTTGAGCGTAGAAGCGCGAGCGGGCTTGAGCCAATTCCGTTTACCTGTACGTTTTGAAGATGAGTTATTCGACTTTCAAAAAGCAGCAGTAAAAATTGCCGCGCGCCACTTGCATCGACGCGGTGGGGTCATCATCGGCGACGTGGTAGGTTTGGGTAAAACTATGATGGCGACCGCCTTGGCGCGCATGGTTGAAGATGATTTGAACTACGAAACACTCATCATCTGCCCCAAGAATCTGGTGCCAATGTGGGAGCATTACCGCAAACAGTATGGTTTGCGCGGTATGGTCATGTCACTCACGCAAGTGGTGCATAAAACTAAGGGATTAAAAAACCTCAAGCCATATCGTTTGGTGCTGATAGATGAAAGTCACAATCTGCGCAACCGTCAGGGCAGTCGTTACAAAGCGATTTTGGACTATGTAAAACAATGCGATGCAAGAGTAATTTTATTGACCGCGACACCCTATAACAAAACCCTCACAGACCTTTCCGCACAACTGCGTTTGTTTGTTGAGGAGCGCGCCAACATCGGAGTCAAGCCGGAACACTTTATACGCGCCAAAGACATGACTGAGGCGCAATTCGAGCGGCAATATCAGTGTCCGATACACTCCATATTGGCGATGGAAAAGAGCGATAAATTAGACGACTGGCGTGAGTTGATACGCCTTTACATGGTGCGCCGCACGCGCAGTTTTATTATTCAGCATTACACCGAGCAGGATGAAAAATCAGGGCGTCGTTATCTTAAGGTGCGCACCGGCGAAAAACTTTATTTCCCGACGCGCCAACCCGTGACCTTGAATTTTTCGGTCGATGAACAAGATCCCGGCGACCAATACGCCAGACTGTATTCGGTCGAGGTGGTGGATGTCATTAATCGCTTACGCCTGTCGCGCTATGGCTTGGGTGGCTATGGGGATTTAGCGGCATTGAAATCTGCCAGTGCCGCCGAGCGCAAGCAAATGGACGACCTCGGCAAAGCGGGCAAGCGGCTAATTGGTTTTTGCCGTACCAACTTGTTCAAGCGTTTGGAGTCGAGTGGATTTTCTTTCATGCAATCCATCGAGCGGCACATCTTGCGCAACGAAATTTATTTGCACGCTATTGATAACGGGCTGGAGTTGCCTATTGGTACTTTGGATGCGGGTATTCTCGATGCCACCCGTTTTGATGAAGATGTGGAAGGCTTAACTGCCGAGCCGGAAGATTTATTGGATGGTCTAATTGAAGAGGTGGAGAGCGACGCGAATAGTCCAGCCGCCAGTATTTATCGTCAATATGCCGAGCAATATCGCAAGCGTTTCAAGTGGATTAACTCGCGTTTATTCAGAACAAATTTGCGCGACCATCTGGCCGAAGATATTTTTTCGCTGCGCAATCTGCTCACCAGTTACGGTACTTGGAATGTGGCAAAAGATCGCAAACTGGCAGAGTTGGAAAAACTTATCGCGCTTACCCACGGCAAAGAAAAAGTATTGGTGTTCACACAGTTCGCCGACACGGCGCGTTATTTGGGCGCAGCTTTGCAAGCTAATGGTATCAAGGCACTCGCTACGGCCACGGGTGCATCTGCCGACCCTTACGCGATTGCCTGTCGTTTTTCGCCGCAATCCAACCATGTGCAAGTGAGCAAAGCGGATGAGTTGCGCGTGCTGATCTGTACCGACGTGCTTTCCGAAGGTCAAAACTTGCAAGATTGCGCCGTGGTGGTGAATTTTGATCTGCCTTGGGCGATCATCCGCCTCATACAGCGTGCAGGTCGGGTGGATCGCATTGGTCAGCAAGCGGTAGCGATACGCTGCTACTCATTTTTGCCTGCCGATGGCGTGGAGCGTCTCATCAAACTGCGCTCGCGCATCACCCAACGCCTGCATGAAAATGCCGAAGTGGTGGGCACAGATGAAGCCTTTTTTGAGGACGAAGATGCCGAGCGGTTACGCAAACTTTCTGTGCAAACGGCAGGGGCGTTAGACGACCAGGATGATGAAGTCGATCTCGCTTCTTACGCTTGGCAAATCTGGAAAACCGCCACCCAGGATAACCCTGAATTGGCTCGCAAAATTGAAGATTTGCCGCCGGTGATTTATACCGCCAAGCATTATAACTCCCCTGATGGAACTACTAGCCATTCGACTAAGCCCGCAAGCGGGCAAGTCGCTGGTTATCGCCCGCTTGCGGGAGAGGGGCTGGGGATGAGGGTTGGGGGTGAGGGAGATTTTCAAGGCGACAGCGCACTTGTCTACGTCAAATCCCCCGAAGGTAACGACCACCTGGCCTGGGTCAACGCGCAAGGCCGTGCGGTCACCGAATCGCAATTCACCATCCTGCGCGCAGCGGAATGCGCACCGGAAGAACCCGCGCTGGTGCGCGCCGAAAATCATCACGATCTGGTGGCGGTGGGTCTCAAACTGGCGGTCACTCAGGACAAGGCTGTGGGCGGCGGTTTGGGTCGTCCTTCCAGCCCGCGCCGCAAATGTTACGACCGTCTCAAGGAATATGCCCGCAGCCTGCGCAGTACGTTGTTCGCCGACGATGAGCTGGAGCGCGCTATCGAAGACATCTACGCCCGCCCACTGCTGGAAAGTGCGGCGGATACACTTAACCGGTTGATGCGTGGCGGCGTCAACGATGAACAATTGAGCGAAGCCGTGAAATCGCTGCGCGAAGAAAATCAACTTACCTACGCTGAAGATGATGCGGCGCAACATGAGCCGAAAATCGTTTGCTCAATGGGGCTGATCGCCTGAAAAATGGAAACGCCAACTAAATGACCCGTCTCAACCTCGAACAATTCAGTACTCACCTTCAGCAATTGAATTTCAACTCGCTGTTCACCGATGTGCTGGGCTGGAATCATCCGCCTGTCAGCGAACGTGCATGGCAGGCGGATGAGGCCAAAGACATTCGCTACCAGCGTCGCATGATTGCCGAACTGTCCGGGGTTGCCGTACTGGAAATCGTCACCGAAACCGGCTGGCCGGATGAGGCGCAGCGTATGGCGATCTGGCGGCATGTGTCGCAATCGCATTATGAAAACCTGCTGATTTTTCTGGATAAAATTGAGCAGCCCACGCTCAGTCTGTGGTATTGGGTGAAACGCGGCAAGGACGCTGAAACAGGCAAGCCCAAAAACATTCCCCGCCGCCACGAATACTTTCGCGGCCAGCCGGTTGACCTGTTCGCCTCCAAATTGCAGGCGATGGTGGTGGAGCTTTATGAGCTGGATGCATCAGGCCGCCTGCCCGTTCTGGAAGTGGCGCGTCGCATGGAATCTGCGCTGGATGTGGAAAAAACCACCAAGCGTTTTTTCACGGCTTATCAGGAACAACACGAGAAGCTGCTTTCTGAAATCAAGGGTATAGACAACGAACGAGACCGCCGCTGGTATGCCTCGGTGATTCTCAACAGGCTGATGTTCGTCTGGTTCATGCAGAAAAAAGGTTTTCTGGATGGTGCCGATTACGACTACCTGCCCAATAAATTTGCCGCTTCACAGGCACGCGGTAAAGATCGCTTTTTCGGCGAATTTCTGGGCGCTCTGTTTTTCGAGGCATTCGCCAAACCAAAGGCGGATCGCACATCTGCGGTTCATTCGCTGACGGGCGATATCCCTTATCTCAACGGTGGCCTGTTCCTGCATCACCCGCTGGAGCTTGATGCCAACAAACAGCCCAGACTGGGCATCACGCTGCGCATTGCAGACCACGCTTTTGAAGGTGTATTCAAACTGTTTGCCGCTTTCTCGTGGAATCTGGACGACACACCCGGTGGCAATGCAGACGAAATCAACCCGGACGTGCTGGGTTACATCTTCGAGAAATACATCAATCAGAAAGCCTTTGGCGCTTATTACACCCGCCCTGAGATTACCAATTATCTGGCTGAACGCAGCATCCACAAATTGATACTGGAACGTATCCACGAGCCAGCGGTACCCGAACTGGGACTGGGGGACGTGAGCTTTGCCAGTGTGCCTGACATGCTCGCCAAGATGGACAGTATCACCGCGCTCAAACTGGTGAATGTGGTGCTGCCCTCTATCAACATTCTTGACCCGGCGGTGGGTTCAGGCGCATTTCTGGTGGCCGCGCTCAAGGTGCTCATCAATATTTATTCTGCCGTGGTCGGGCGCGCCGAACTGGGCGCGAGCGAGCCACTGCAAAACTGGCTGAAAGGTATCCAGAAAGCGCATCCCAGCGTCGGCTATTACATCAAACGTCGCATCGTCACAGATAACTTGTACGGCGTGGACATCATGCAGGAGGCCACCGAGATCGCCAAGCTGCGCCTGTTTCTTACCATGGTGGCCTCAGTGCGCAAGGTCGAAGAACTGGAGCCGCTACCCAACATAGATTTCAATATCCTGCCCGGCAATTCGCTGGTGGGCTTGATGCGCGTGGATGAACACGAATTTGAAAGCAAGCAGGATGATCTGTTCAAAACCCCGTTCCGTAAATTGCTGGAAGATAAAAACCGCAAGCTGGAAACCTACCGCCACACCGCCGACCTGATGGGGCACGAGGTCAACTTGCGCTCATTGCGCGACGACATCGACCAAGGCGTGAAAGAAGCCAATGGCACGCTCAACGATTTGTTGCGCGACCAGTTCGAGGCGCTTGGCGTGAAGTACGAACAAGCCACTTTACTCCCCTCGCCCGCTGGCGGGAGAGGGGCTGGGGGTGAGGGTGAGCTCGTCATCAAATTCATCAAACGCAAGATTGCCACCACGGACATAGATGAGCAAACCCCGTTCCACTGGGGCTACATGTTCGATCAGATCATGCAGAAGAAAGGCGGCTTCGACATTATCCTCGCCAACCCGCCGTGGGAAATATTCAAGCCGCAGGCCAAGGAGTTTTTCGCCGAACATTCCGAATTGGTCAGCAAGAACAAGATGACCATCAAGGAATTCGAGAAGGAGCAGGGCAAGCTGCTCAAGGACAAAGTTGTACGCGATGCCTGGCTGGCCTATGGATCGCGCTTTCCGCACATCAGTGCCTACTTCCGCGCTGCACCGGAATTCAGCTTTCAGTCCGCCGTTGTCAATGGCAAGAAAACCGGCTCCGATCTCAACCTGTACAAGCTGTTCGTCGAACGCTGCTTTAATTTACTGCGCCCCGGTGGGCATTGCGGCATCGTTATTCCCAGCGGTATTTACACCGACCTAGGCGCAAAAGGCTTGCGCGACCTGCTGTTCAATCAGACCCACATCCAAGGGCTGTTCTGTTTTGAGAATCGCAAAACAATTTTTGAAGGCGTGGATAGCCGCTTCAAATTTGTGGTGTTGACCTTTGAGAAAAGTGTCGTGCCGCGTTTGCAACAAACTGGCGAACGCAATGCCAGCGCGCCGCCCGATGACCTGCTCGCGCCCACCCGCATGGGTGAGCTTGGCACCACCCGTTTCCCCGCCGCCTTCATGCGCCACGATGTCGCCGAACTAGACCGCTTCCCCAATGAAGGCGCGCTATGGCTGGACGTGGAACTCATCCGCCGCCTCTCGCCAGGTTCGCATTCGGTGATGGAGTTCAAGAGTGAACTCGACGTGCAGATTGCTGAGAAGATGCTGCGCTTCCCGTTGCTGGGCGAGAAAATTAAAGGCACATGGAATTTGCGCTTGAGCAACGAATTTCACATGACCAACGACAGCCATTTATTCAAGACTGAGCCGGGTGCAGGACGCTTGCCGTTGTATGAGGGCAAGATGATTTGGCAGTTTGAGCATGGTTATGCCGAACCACGTTACTGGATTGATGAAGTAGAAGGACGCAAAGCAGCTTTGGGACGAGGTGATGACTCCTGCCAGCAGTTGAGCTATCAAACATATCGCTTGGTGCATCGCTCGGTCGCAAGTAGTACCAATGAACGAACCATTATTTCGACCATCTTGCCGAAGAATGTATTTTTTGGTCACTCTATGTATGGGCTAAAAGAACATTTATCAGTAGTAGATCAAATCTATATGGTGGCTATTTTGAATAGCTATGTGTTTGACTATTACATGCGACAACAAGTGACGTCTAACCTTACGTTGTCCTTTATGTATCAAGCACCAATGCCTCGTTTAACTTTGCGAGACAAAGTGTTGCACCGCATCGTCGAACGTGCCGCCCATCTGATCTGCACCACCCCGGAATTCGACGATCTCGCCAGGGAAGTCGGCCTGAAGCCCATCCCTCACCCCAGCCATCTCCCAGCGGGAGAGGGAGTAAAGCACTATGGCGTAACCGAACCCCTCGAACGCGCCCGCCTGCGCGCCGAACTCGACGGCTTGATTGCACACTTATACGGCCTCACCGAAGCCGAGTTTGCACACATCCTCACCACCTTCCCCATTGTGGCTGAACCGGTTAAAGTGGCGGCTCTCAACGCGTACCGCGATGTGGAAAGGAGCTTGGTTAAATGAGGCTGCAAAGTGTACGTGTGCGTAATTTCAAAGCGATTGTGGATAGCAAGTCAATCAAGCTGGGCGCGTTGACGGTATTCATCGGCAATAACGGCAGCGGCAAATCCAGTCTGATCGAGGCTTTGGAAACCTATCAGGCGATCGTGAATTATGGTCTGGATGTGGCGATGCAGCGCTGGATGGGCATCGAACATGTCCGGCATAAGTCGCTGGAAGCCAAAGAGCGGGCGGGGCTGGCGGTGAATCCCATTGCCTTCGAGCTTGCTATTGGCGACTCGCCGCGTAAGGTCTCGCGTCTTGTGCTGGAAGCTAATAATGATCCAGCGGAAAACCGGATGTTCATTTCAAAAGAATACATTGACTACGTTGATGGCACATTCACCGACCGCGATAGCACGGCTGCGATGCAGACGTATGGGGTAGGTCGCTCGTTGTTGTCTGCGCCCTTAAGCGTATTTCAACGCGAGGCAGAACAGGTAATGGACTGGCAGTTCCTCGCACTACAACCTGAACGCATGGGCATGCCGCAACCTCAGCAGCGCACGGGTGGCGGCGTTCGCTTGGCGAAAGATGGCTCAAACATTGCCGACTTTTTGCTCGACATACGCAGGCAGGATCAAGCGGCTTTCGATGGCATCGTTGAGACGATGAGCTATGTGTTGCCTTATGCGCGTGACTTGCAGCCTTCGGTGACTTCCGAGCTGGAGCGCAAGGCTTATCTGCAATTGACCGAGGCGGATTTCAAAGTGCCGGGCTGGATGCTTTCCACGGGTACGTTGCGCATGTTGGCTTTGCTGGCTTTGCTGCGCCACCCCAATCCGCCGCCGCTGATTGTGGTGGAAGAAATCGAAAATGGCCTCGATCCGCGCAGCATTCATTTGATCGTTGAGGAAATTCGCAATGCGATTTTGAGTGGTGTTACGCAAGTGATTCTGACTACCCACGCCCCGTATCTGCTGGATTTGCTGACGCTGGAGCATCTGATATTGGTGGAACGCGATGGCAAAGGTCAGCCGCGCTTTTTACGCCCTGGAGATAGCGAAAATTTGCAGCGTTGGACGGATGACTTCGCGCCCGGGAAGCTTTACACCATGGGTAATCTCGCGGGCGGTGGTGTGTGATGAAAATAGGCTTTATTTTTGAATGCGGCCCGCAAGGGGCTGACAAAAGCGTGTGCGAATATCTGGCGAGTCAATTGCGTCCGGGTGTTCAACTGATTTCAAGAACGCTGGATAACAAACCCAACTTGCTGGTCAATGCGGGTAAGGTGGCAGCAAAGTTGTTGGCGGATGGTTGCCAATGTGTGTTGATCGTGTGGGACTTGCGACCTGCTTGGCCTGATACGAAGCACAAGCCTTGTCGGCATAACGAACGGCTGGCTGTATTGCAGGCATTGGCACAGGCGGGGATTGCGGCGAATCAGCCGGTGTATCTGGTGTGCATAGAGCAAGAGTTGGAAAGCTGGGTGTTGGCCGATGAGATAAATATTTCAGATTTTCTCTCAACGGTAGCGCGGCAATATACCGCGAAAAAAGTGAGCAAGCCAGACCAGGTACAGAATCCAAAGTCAGCTATGATGAATCATTTCAAATTGGCTCGCGGTTTGCGTTATGACGACAGAATTCACGCGGTAAAAATCCTCTCGCAAAATCCGCCAAACTTAAAAAAATTGCGCCGTTCACCCTCGTTTGCACGATTTGAGAGCAAGCTTTTAAATTGTGGTGTTCGTCTCTGATGATCGGGAAAATTACACGCGAATTGTGTCAACATTAGTCACGGCGCAACTGGCGGATCAAGCGAAAAAATAAACATCAATGAGAATTAAGATCGGATGACTAAGCATAAGATTTTTAGCTGGACAGTCAGGGTGTATTTTCAGGACACGGATGCGGGCGGCGTGGTGTATCACGCCAG
>JAVHQJ010000256.1:0-1898 GCA_036171075.1 Sideroxydans sp.
AAAAAGGACGGCTGCGAGTTCTGCACCAGTTGCGGCGCGATCGGTTCGTGCGGGTAATAGTGTGTGCTACATCTTGATATATAAATACTATTTAAGAGGTGAAGAAAATATGAAGAAAATATCCAAATCTTTAAATGACAGAATTTGTGAAAGCCGTCGGTTATTGCAAAACCCATATGCCTATCTGAACGATTTGGGTAGTTTCAGTGCAACACCACAACACGATGAGAATATTGAGGCTTCAACTGATGAGATAACCAGAAGTCGCCTCAAACTCCAGAACCAATATGCCCATCTAAATGAAACGGGTGGGTTTGACGCTCTTTCAAATCACCCCTCTATTCCGCATGTAAAGAAAAAAGAGCGTTATTCCATTGACGAGATTGAGCAAATAGCTAAAAAGCTACAAAGGAGTATTTGGCAAAATAGAAACCGAATTTGGCTGAATAAAATCCCATCCAATCCGATTGACATGCTTGACCCCGTTGTTGCTCTCAAATTTATTGGGTATGACTGTGATCTTGAAGAAACGCTTGGTCAATTTCATAGCCATGGGAAGTTAATTGAGGTTGCCGGAACCATTGATAATCACTCGAAACAAGTACATCTCTCTAGACGGTACACAAGCAACATTCGTAGCTTTACTGCCGCCCATGAGCTAGGGCACGCCTTTTTACATCAGGCAAGTGGACTACATCGTGATAGACCTTTAGATGGAACAAGATTATCGCGTAATGCTATTGAACTTGAGGCAGACAAATTCGCCACGTTCTTTCTAATGCCTCGAAAGCTGGTTAAAACTATTTTCAAGAAATTTTTTCTCACAGATAAATTTCTTCTGAATGAGGAAACAACCTTCGCTCTTGGTCTTGGTGACTTTATGACGCAAAAGAAACAAGTAAAAACACTTCGTCAATTATCGTTAATACTCGCCAGTGCAGAACAGTTCAATGGTCTACATTTCATTTCTCTTGCAGATCAATATCGGGTATCAAATAATGCCATGGCCATTCGCCTTGAAGAATTAGAACTAGTAACACTATAGCGAACAAAGACAAACTCAACGGCACGGTAGGCTAGGGTGAGCTTGCGAACCCCAGCGGGCGTAGGGTGCATTCCATGCACCATGGTGCGCAAAGCGCACCCTACGAACTGGACGTGAATTTTAGCAAGCGTAGGGTGGCATTCTCATTCAGGAATAGGCGATTTAGCGCCTTATATTCCGTGGGGATGCCCCTGCGACATCATGCACCATGGTGCGCGGAGCGCACCCTACAAATATTAAACGGATGATTTATGCCTGAATATCGCCGCGCCAATGTTCCGGGTGGAACGTATTTCTTCACGGCAAACACTTACAGACGCCGGAAATTTCTGACCGACGAGCCTTTCCGTAATGCCTTGCGCGACGGGATTGAAATGGCGCGCACCACCTTGCCATTCACCATCGTGGCGTGGGTGCTGATGCCGGATCATCTGCATTGTATTTGGCGTCTGCCGGAAGGGGATGCGGATTTTTCAAGGCGCTGGGCGATCATCAAACTTGCAGTAAGCCGCCAATGCGGGCATCTGATTAAGGCTGATGCTGTGCTGAGCGAGTCAAAATTGGCACGGCATGAATCCGTGGTGTGGCAACGGCGTTTTTGGGAGCATCAAATCCGCGATGAACTGGATTTGCAGCGGCATGTGGATTACATCCACTTCAATCCGGTCAAGCATGGTTATGTTGCCTGTGTGTCGGATTGGCCGTATTCCACATTTCATCGTTACGTGCAGCAAGGGATGTATCCGCCGGATTGGGCGGGCGGTACAGATGATGTGCTGGTGCCAAGAGAATGACATACCTGGTGGCCGCCTTCGCCCACTTGCTGAAATACCGCATCGAGGAGCTTGGCGCG
>JAVHQJ010000257.1:0-1889 GCA_036171075.1 Sideroxydans sp.
GTTGCAGAGCAAGTGAATCAACATTTTGGCGGTCATTCCACAATACGTGTGACGGGTGCATTTCGAGTTGGCGACATTCGCCATAATCGCGCCTCTCTAAAACTTGTGAAGGATGTGCTTGGATTTGAACCGAGCGTTTCATTTTCACAAGGATTGAAAAAATTCCTAGATTGGGCAGAGAGGCAGCCGTTAGAAGATAAGCGCGCCTACGAAAAGTCTGTAGCCGAACTTTCTGCTCGCTCATTAATGGGGCAGGTTGCGCAGTCATAAGATGAGCAAGGAAGGTTTTTTTCAAATCATCAGGCTGGATTTATCACGTCTATCTCAACAGTCGTCAGGTGAAAAGCGGGTTGTTCAGTATTGGAAAATCGTGCACCCACGATTCATTCCGGTGCTGATTCTTCGCCTCGCACAACTGTGCCACGCTACTGTGATTTTTCGCCCGCTGTCTGTGTTGCTGACCTGGATTAATTTATTTCTATTCGGGATAGAGGTGACGCCACGTTGTCGTATTGGAGGGGGATTATTTTTACCGCACACCTCTGGAACGGTCATCGGTGCGACCAGTATTGGCGGCAATGCGACCATTTTTCAAGGCGTGACATTGGGGGCAAAATTTGCCGATATGAGTTACACCCAAGCTACCCGACCTGTGCTGGAAGATGATGTAGTCATTGGCGCGGGTGCAAAGGTGCTTGGGGGAATTACGATTGGTTCTGGCGCGCGTGTGGCGGCCAATTCGCTAGTGCTGGAGTCGGTGCCGGCTGGTGCGACTGCGATAGGGGTTCCCGCTGTGATAAAAGGTTCAGCATGAACACAGTTGACTTGATGGGTAAGAAGATTCTTTTCATTGCCCCAAAATTTTTTGGCTATGAAACGCAAATCGTTAAAGCGATGGAGGCATTAGGGGCAAAGGTTTTCTTTCATAGTGATAAGACGAGTGAAAATGTTTGGGCAAAAATCATACTGCGGCTATTTCCAAAATTGGTTTGGCCATGGGCAAATAGAATCTATTCTGCATGGCTAGATAAGCAGAGGCTTGCCGAATGTGATTTGATCTTTATCATAAAAGGAGAGGCTGTTTCCCCTCGGTTTCTGCGCACTTTAAGATTACGATTTCCTACTGCAAAATTTGTTTTCTATATGTGGGATAGCATCGCGAATGTTAAGCACACTGTGGAGAAGTTGGATTTTTTTGATTCCGTTGCGAGCTTTGATCCGTTAGATTGCCGTGCGTATCCCAAGATACAGTACAGACCTTTATTCTTCATCAATCAATATCAGCTTGAATCGACAGGTGAAGAAAAATTCGGACTTTTTTTCTTTGGATCGTTGAACGGGGATAGGCCGAAAGTGTTGGCTAAAGTGGTACGTGCATTAGGCGTAGGAGTGCCATTTGATTATGGATTGTTTGTACGCAGCAAGTGGGAATTATTGCTTCGACAGTGGGTGGATAAATCATTTGATGTTCTAGAGAAGGATCGCTTGGTATTTAAGCCCATCCCTGCATCGGAAATCAAACAGCGCATGTTGGCATGTAACTGTGTATTGGATATTGAGCATCCTAAACAGACAGGACTAACGATGCGCACCTTTGAAGTGTTGGCATCAGGCAAGAAATTGATTACAACTAATGCCGCCATTCGAGAGGAAGATTTCTTTGATTCATCTCGTATCTGTGTCATCGACAGAATCAACCCTGTTATTCCCGCTAGTTTTATTTCAGGGTCACCCCGCCCACTTGACGGGTCTTTTCTTGTTAAGAATTCGCTCAATGGATGGCTGAATGAAATTTTGCAAAGAGCGCAATTGACAGCAAAGGGATAGCTACGGTTGCAAATCGACAGTGCTAAAATTCGCCGCGAATTGAACTGGACACCGCCCTATAC
>JAVHQJ010000258.1:0-1887 GCA_036171075.1 Sideroxydans sp.
CAATATTTGTATGCGCAGCTAGCAACCAGCGAAATCCCTAGTCTGGCAGCGCACGCAATGCATCATTTATAGACCTTACTCTCTGGAAATTAACCCGGGCAACTGCTTGAATTTTTGATGAAATGAAAAAGCCGGCGGTTTGCATGGCTCTGTACTTTGTCAGAGAACCATGCTGTTGTGCCGGGCAGAATTGCTGCGTGGCGCTTGACGCGCCTTGGAAGAGTGTATTAGTATCGCTTCGTCTTTCGAAAGACACTGCTTAAGACAGCGGTATTTGGGTTTAATTTTTAAATTGTAAAAGGAAATAAAATGAAAAAAGTAACAATGTTTAAATTGTCAGCAATCGCGTTGGCGTTGGGTGTAACAAGTGTAGCAAATGCGACAGTGGTTACAACACCAGCATCTATTACATACGCAACTGAACTGTTTCAAGGTTCTACGCCGAATGCAACAATAGTTACGCTTCCAGTAATGAATATTGTTGCCGCCACTCCATTGACGGCAGGTACGTATCAGGTTGTCATAAAGTCAACTGGTGCAATTTTCACTGCAGTTCCTACTGCAGCAACGGCCTCAAGCGCAGTTACTACAGCATCGCCAGTTCTCGCCGCTTCTGGAACAACATACACGCTAGGCACGACATCGGATACCTTCGCGTTTACAGTAACTGTTGGCGCTGGTTTGCAAGTTACAGCTGGTACCGTAATTGCTACAGTTTCTGCTGCAACTGTTAATAATGCGGGTGCAGCGCTGGGCGTGGCTGTACCGACTCCAATAACTGTGACAGCTACGGTAACCAATAACTTGGCACCGATAACGGCTTCGGCCGTGAATGCAGCTCCAGTAGCAACTAATATTGTTGATGCTACTTCAGTTGCCACTAATGTCGCTACTTCGTCTGCTGGTATAACACTTACACAAGCAGCGAATGCAAATGCTGGGCAAATTGATTTGGCCGCAGCTACAGGTGTTGCTACAGCATTTACAGGGGCGGCATCGGTAACATCAATTGACCTTGGTAACGTGACTGCTACTGATGGTAGTGCTCTAACAGCTGCGAGCGCACAATATGGGATTGCACTTGGCGACAGAATTAATGCAATAGTAACAGCTCCAGCAGGAGCCTTTTCTGCACTTGGTACGACTGGCTACGCTTCGCTTATGTTGGAAGCAGCAGTGCCAGCTACGACCTGCACTGCTATTGCACCAGGTATATCTGCATCTCCATTGTTTCCGACAGCTGCCGCTGCAGGTGCTGCGACTACTCTTACATTGACTGGTACTGCTGCTCCTGTGTCAGGTTCTAAATACCATCTGTGTATGTCTGTTGCCGGAACAAGTGCGCGGGCAATTGCTCAGAGCACTCCAACTGTTGTTTACACACTTGTTAAAGCTGCAGGAACCGCAGTTGATTCAAATGATGTAACTGCTTCTGCACCAGTTATGCCTTTGGCTTTTAATGGCGCAAGTAGAACAATCAGCACTTATGTTCCAGCAAGTGTTACTGGTTATACCGCTTTGGTGCGTGTTCTGAATACTGGTGCTGTAGCTGCACCAGTGACATTGTCTGTTACTTCTGAAGCAGGTGTAACTACTACCGCAGCGACACCAGTAATTGTTTCCTTGGCGGCTGGTGCTACTGCAAACCTGTCAGCCGCAACGATTGAAACAAATCTGGCTGCTGCACCTGCTGGCACATTCGCAGTAACTGCACGTCCACGTGTTACCGTCACTGCACCGACAAACGGTTTGGTAGTGCAGAGTTTTGTTGTCACACCAACTGGTGCGTTGACAGAACTGTCTGGTCAAGCTCTTCAGTAATATGATTTAACTACCCTAAGCATCGGGTAAGTAAAGTCTGAGAAGGGCGACGCGCAAGCGTCGCCC
>JAVHQJ010000259.1:0-9073 GCA_036171075.1 Sideroxydans sp.
CTGAGGATTTTGGCGCGCGTTTGATTTGACTTTGGTGCTTGGATTTCCTATCCTTATCCTTACCAATCCGCCGTTTCCCGCTCTTGGGCATCGTCCTGCAACAGCAGCGACTGCCGCCGACACATTTCCGCAAACCCCGCCCGTCGCGTATCCGCCACCCAAATTTGCACAGGACGCAAACCCGCACTGCGCAACGTCGCCCGATGTTTTTGCACCCGCATGGCGGTACTCATGTTCATGGTTATTTCTCCTGATGGATTCTGTTACATGCAACGGATGATATGACTATTTTTCGTTACATGCAACGCTTATCAGCAGGAGATTTTAGGCGTGAAAAAACCCCGACCAGCGGGGTTTTTTCATTAGATTGTTAAATTTTCGTTTAGGCGATGGTTGGGTTTATTGACATGACCAAGTGACGGATGCTGTGCCAGAGCTGTTTGTTATCAAACTGATATAGCCGAAGCACTACAAATTGACTTCATCAATCACACCGTAGGAGCGCAATTTATTGCGCGATAGCCTCTCGCAACACCCTTCGCGCAATAAGCGGATTCAAACCCGCTGTTCGATTCTGCCTATCCCCTCTGCCAATAACATGGTGACCAAGGTGTTCAGCGACGTACCCTCACCTTTAGCGCGAGCGACGAGGCGGGCGTGCAAACTGCGGGGTAGGCGTTGCATCATGCGTACAGGTTCGGCAGCTTCGCCATGACAAGTTGGGCTGGGAATAGGTTTTCCCATATCGGCACGCGCCGACATCCATGCCGAAAACGCATCCCGCGCATGAGCAACTGCCTCGGCTTCGCTTTCCCCATCAGACATACAGCTTGGCAAATCAGGAAACGTAATTAAAAATCCACCGCCGTCCTCTGCCGTTAACGGCTCAACAATGTGGGAATATGCTTCAAACGGATACGGCGATTCAACGTGCGCCACCTTAATTTCACCCATGCTGCAACTCCTTTATCTTATCAATTAACGCGACAAACCGACGCACATCAGCAATTCTCATTTTGACTAAACAGCGGGATTTTGTGGGTGCGAATTTATTCGTACATCGCCCGAAAGGGCGAAAACCCAGCCTTATTCACAAGCAATTGTACGAATTTGTCGTACCCACGGTTAAAACGAGCATTGCTGCTGTTGCAAGTGACGGCAAGGTGGATACCCTTGAATGGCAATGGAAAATAGCGGATTGCCTAGCGCGCATCTTCCTGACAGCCTACACCAACAACCCCAGCCCATGTTTTTCAACAATATGCAGTAATTTCAACGCCATACCGCTGGGATTTTTTTGCCCCGTTTCCCATTTTTGCACGGTAGAGGGGCTGGTATTGAGGTAACGGGCAAACACCGATTGACTGACGCACGCGTGTTCCCGAATCTGCTTGATCGCCGCCGCACTCAGCGTAGGGGTGATCGCCAAATACAGCGCGTCATATTCCCGCATGGTGGTTTACTGATTGCGCCAACGCGCTGTAAATCTTGTGCCGCATGGTGTATCGCGGCGAACGCATCGCTGGTGTTAGTGTGCATTGCAAATCTCCCAAAGTGCTTGTTGTTGCAACAAAGCGCAGCAATTCTCAATTCAAAAATACACAATATAAATATCAACTTAAAATACTCGACAGGTATAAAACGGGGCGTAGGAGCGCAATTTATTGCGCGATTTTCTCGATGCTATCGCGCAATAAATTGCGCTCCTACGTCATGCTATATTGATTTTTAAAGAGAAACTAAGATTAGTTGGCAATTTTTTGAATTGAGAATTGCTGAACAAGGCGGCAATTTGAGTGCTGCGAATTGCCTTTGACGCATCCCCCTTACGCAGTTAGCTGCAATTGTGGATGCAATCCAGCACGCGTAGCCAAGGTCAGCAACATATCTATACTAAAATCCCGCCAAGCCCCTTTAAACAAAGCCGAAATACGCGGTTGCGTCACGCCCAAGCGTTTTGCTGCCTCGCGTTGCGTTAAACCATCATGCAGCAATCGCTCACGCAAGCGCATCATCAATTCCACCCGCAACGCCATCACCCGCGCCTCTGCTGGGTCAAAACCCAAATCCGCAAACACATTGCCGCTGCTTTCAATCACGCGTACATCTGCAAAACGGGGATCAATATTGCGACTCATTTTTATGCTCCTATCAATTTATAACGGCGTGCGGCTAAATCAAGGTCAGTTTTACTGGTTTTTTGGGTCTTTTTTTGGAAGGCGTGCAACACATAAATCGCATCAGCAAATTTAGCGACGTACATTACCCGAAACGCCCCCGCCGCATCGCGCACCCGAATTTCATACACCCCGTCGCCCACGGTGGGCATGGGCTTAAAATCACAAGGCAACCCGCCGAACTGCACCACCATCAATTCCACCCCAACGGCATGGCGCACGGAGGCAGGCATCGCACACAAATCATCGTGGCTACTGCCCAAAAATTTTAACGGTTTGAGTGTATTTGTCATGCGTTGAATGATACATAATTTTGAATCAAGATACAAATTTTAGAATCAAAAGATGAGAAAAAGGCGGATTATTTGAAGTTTAAGTGAGCAGATTTTAGGCGTGAAAAAACCCCGACGAGCGGGGTTTTTTCACTAGATCGTCAAACTTTCGTTTAGGCGATGGTTGGATTTATTGACATGCCCCAAGCAACTGATATTTAACCATAATTACCTCTGCATACACCCATGATGCCGCTTTTTACATCACGGCGAATCCACCTTACGCAGTGCTAAGGTTCACAAAAAACCATTCACCTCAGCCTACGGGGTGTTACCTGAAAGTAAAAACACCTTGAATCTCTTGAGTGGAAAGTGCGCGGTTATAGATACGTAGTTCATCTACGACACCGTCCAATTGCCCCCAGAAATCTAGACAAGCTCCCCCACGGTTAAAACTTGCTCCAATATATAAATCACGCGTATTGGGTTGCATAAAATCTACCAGCCCTGTAGCACTACTAACCAGAACACCATTGATATATTGACTTGCAGTATTACCATTAACTACATATGCAACATGACGGAATGTACCATATACGCTTGATAGCACAGTATTTCCGTTATTTAGCCCAAGTCCGCCACTCCAAGGATTAATTTGTAAAGAACTCCCAGTGTCAAACTCGTTTAAAACAAAACCATTGCGATCACCACTTTTCGCAACAACTGTGCCGAAAATGCTAGTCACAGCAGCACCAGAGCAATCTGCATTGGTTTGACTTTGATTACCATCAATCCGAACCCAGTAACTAATAGTCATTGCATTTGTAAATTGTAATGATGTTGAATTTGGCACAAGAACATGATCGGGAACCTGCCCACCTCCAGCACTTCTTATTCCATTGAATTTCGCACCATTGCCAACAATGCCAGAAACAAAAGCTACGCTTCCACCAATTAGACCATTATTAAAATTGCCACTAGCATCATGCACATCATTATCGAATGGATAATAAGCAACTAAACCATTGGTGGGAATTACAGGTTGAGTAGCAGAAACCGTAACCGTCCACTTAGCATCAATCACCGTGCCGCCATTTGCCAGCGTATCCGTTTTAACGGTGATGACCTTAACGCCCGTCGCCGTGCCTTGCGGCGTGCAACTCACCGTAAACCCACTCGCAGCACGATTGGTCGGCGTTTGACAAACCGCATCCGCCATTGACAACACCGCCGTCAAGGGCAAGTTTGTACCCGTGACGGTGAGGGTGGTAGCTGCGCCAATAGTTGCAGTAGTAGGCGTTACAACAGCAATACTGGCAAGAGGTTTACTTAAATCAATATCACCAAGATTAGTGTCAGCAATTATGGTATCAATCGTTTTAATCCACGATTTATACCCAATTGCATCCACTTTCAATTTAATTCTGTAGTTCGCAAGCACTGCATTTACGCCATACTTCGATGCAATAACGCCTCCAAAATCAAAGTTGAAATTACCGTTAGCATCAGAATATCCTGCGCTACGATAATCATCAGCCCCACAAGTTAGCTTTTCACATATTGTGTAAAAGATGCGTACTGGATTGACGGGTGTTGAACCCGCTAATAAACGCCCTCTAACGGTCGCCGTTTGTGATTGAACTATGGCAAATTGCGAAGCGGTAGGAAGCATCGCCAGATATTTCGTAGAAAATACCAGCTTCCACATTGGATGGCGACTAATATTGCCATCGAAACTTGCAATGGCGTATTCACGTTCAGACTGGGTGGCGGATGTTCCGTATAAAAATGATTGTTTAGTAACTGTTGACAGAGGGAGTGGAATATAGAAATTATCAAAGCCAGCCTTTATGTCAAAAATCTTTGAGAGTGCTGTTAAAGAAGAACTCCATGATCCAATTATTTTGGTATCGGTATGCGCAGAAAATGGACAAATTAAATAATTTCGCACATTACTATACTCAATACAGTCTCCTTTTTCTGTCGTAGCAAGAGTCCCTGTCGTATTCCCTAACCTTGGGTATTGATTGCTTTCAAAGTAAAACTTGAATGCTGGACTACTGTTTGCATCAAATGCAGACGCAGAAAAGTCTTGTGGAATTGCCGCCTGCCCCAAAAGTGAAATCAAACCATCGCCTAATTCATAAAGTGAATTAGGGGGCAGTGGAAATCCCAATCTACCAACATTTCCCAAGAAATTTCTGAATCCAACAACCGTGATAAATGGTGCGTTGTCTGCTGCTTGGGCTATTCCCGTTTGAATATCAACAATGGTTTCGCCACTACTCAACTCGCTGGCAATCACATCCGCAGTTTGGCTACCCTTATCGGGGATATTTCCATCAATCTGTGCTTTGTTTAGTGCCAATTCTAGGTAATTATTGTTAATGCTACCCCACGTCCCCGCAAATACCGCCCCTGCTTGCACGCAGGTGATGGAGTAGCATTTATAAATAGACTTATCGTCCATGTCCACACCTCGTGGAAATGCGACATCAACACCTTTCACCTTTTTCGTTGAATTAAAAGGTATAGGGTCACCGATAGTTGTCGTCCCGTCTGCGTTAATACCTGACAAAGGTGAATTGAGAGAGACTAATTTTGCAAAAACATTGTTGCTGTTTACAGGTTGCCACGCTCCACCAATATACTCGCGTCCCTTATTTTGTAATGCTAAATGAGAGACAACACCCCCAAATGAATGCGCCAAAATAATGGGTTTTTTACCTGTTACTGTCGCAATATCTTTACCAAATTTTGCCAATGCACCAGCCGCATCTTCAAATGGCATATAGGAAAGCCATTTCATTTCAAACACAGGGTAGCCTTGTTTTGTGAGTAAATCCGCAGTTTGCCCCCATGTGCCGATGCCACCACCTGTAATAGACTCATTTCCACCGAACCAATTACCATAACCAGAAAGAGCAGCCATATTGTCGGTGCCCGAAAAGCCATGGATCAAAATAACAGGGCTTTTCGTTTGTGCCATCGTTTGGCAATGCAACGGAGCAGTGACTTGCCCCCCTAAATTACAATTTGAACCAAACCAAAATGCCTTGAATACACCCAGCGACTTAGTCTGAATAATTATATTCCTACTCGAATCTGAAAAACTCACACTGCCTGTTCTCGATGTATAAACATTTGTCCCTTCTTTAAGAACACCCCCGTCGTCAGAAATATCCGAGAAATACGGTGAATTAATACCTGTTGTTAGCTTGGTAATCGGATCAACAATCCCAGCTTGCTGGGTAACGCCAATTTGTGTCGGAGTAATCGTAGTAGAGGGGAGCAATGGTGTGTAAGCGGTAATAGGAGCTTGTATTACTGTTGTGGTATATCCGCTACCTGTTCCAATAACATCCCATGAAAACTCACCATTTTTACGATAAGTTTCTGTAATGGTAATTGCACCTGCTATTACGCTTGCAGGCGTTTTCTTACTCACTTGCACCACATATTGCCCATCAACATCTGTATAGGTTCGCTCTATCGCATCTAATGTGTTTTGCAAAATGACCCGTTCTTTGCGCACATCCATCGGCACATTGTCTGCCACCGTTGTGCCATTACTGAGTTGTCCCGTTACGCGCAATGATGCTGGGCTGACAGCAAAATCTTGATCGTTTGGTATCCACACTACATTGCCCGCCGAATCAATACTCGGCTGCGCGCCACCTGCCGTATTGTTGGCGATGGAAAGACTGGTGACCGTGCTGGTTGAGTCTTTGGGTGCGACCTGCACCATGCCCTTGTATGGTTGCCCAACAATAGCGAAGCCGCCCATGCTGACAGGCACAACGACACCTGCTTGTGTAGCGGGGCTAGGTGCCCCACTCCCTCCACCGCCCCCTCCCGCTCCCCCACAAGCCGTCAACCCCAACAACGCCACGGCGGCAATGGCTATTTTTAGTTTTTGTATCCAATTGATATTCACGATGCGCTCCTTGAGGTTGGGTATGGCGGGATAGTTAAGGGGAATTAGTAATGCCAGCCTAAGCCGATGCTGAGGGTGGTTTGTTGGGTTTGGTTGCTGGGGAGCAGCACGCCGCCTTGTAGCGCGGATTGTCCGTAGCCGAAGTGGCGGGTGGACAAGCTGGTGTGGGCGCGCCATTTGGGGGTGAGGTCGTAGGCGACAGTGCCGCCGAGTTGCCATAGTCCACGATTGCCTAGGGTTTGGTTAAAGCCAAAGCTGGGGGCTTGCATATCGGCGGAGAGGACTTGACCGACTGCGCCTGCTATCTCAACTGACCACGCGGCGGGTCGCCATTGCCATTGCACACCCAATAAACCTGCGGTGTGGGTGAAGTTTTCGTTGTATTGCGCCAGTCGGCGATCCCATTGGTGACGTTGGAATTCGATAAACGGTATCCATTGCACGCTGTCGCTGCGGGCAATCGGCACGCCTGCCCGCACGGTGACATCGGTCATAATGTTGCCTGTGGTGGCGGCGAAAGGCGTGAGGATATTGCCCGCTTGCAAATAGCCGTCGTAATGCGTGCCGCCATTGCTGCGGCTGGCGGTAGTTTGTAAAAACACGGGGTGCAAGTCGGATTGCCAACGGGCGGCGAGTTGCAGTTGGTTGATATTGCCGCGTTCGGTGAGTAGCACGCCGTTGGTGGTTAAACCAAAGGGATCATTTTCCGCGTAGCGTTGTTGGACTGTGCCTAAGTCTAGGGACAGCGTTCGGTTGTATTCTGCCCAAGTTTGGGCGAAAGCGGGTGGGGCGGTGAGGAGGAGTAGCGGGAGAAAAAAACTGGATTTTTTCAGTGGATTAGGTAACTTTTGAGCGAGTGCGCCACTAAAAATTGCGAATTGCGAATTGCGAATTGCGAATTGCGAATTGCGAATGCGGCGGATTGGGTGAGGATGATTTTCAATGCGTTGAATATACGCATGAATGTCGGGTTGAAACCCGACCTACAATGATTGGGTAGCATAATCTTCAATGGGTTGAACAGCTGGTTGTCCCGCATTCGATTTGATTCCCGAATGCACCTTTGATGCAAGGGGCGAATCCTGACAGATTGCGATTATGAATTCAATAGCAAGTATATGGTTTTTTGCTTATTTTTTGTGGCGCGTGGCGTAGGTCGGGTTTTAGCCCGACATGATTGCGGCGGGACAGGGAAATGTCGGGATAAATTCTGACCTACGTCAGTCCCCCCTAAATAGCTAAAAATTTATCAAGGTAGCGCAACTGCTTTCTTTTTAGATTCAACATATGCACGCAACACCGCGTTAATTTGTGTTTGATAGCGTTTTCCTGAATGCTTAAAAAAGTCGATAACTTCAGTATCAATACGCAAAGTAATCTGTTTTTTTTGTTCCGCGATGGGTTTGTTGGCTAACTGCCAAAATGCGTCGGTTAATTCTGGCGCATCGCTGTAGTCAATCGTGTTATCGGGCATCGCATCTATTGCCGCCAATTCTGCGCGTTGCGCATCGGTAAGCGGCGGGAGGTTATTGGGGTCAAGGCTGAACTTGACCATATTTTTTGCGTTCTTTTTCATTTGCTTTCCTCGCTGAAATAATGCTAAAGCTATCGCCAGAGCGAAGGGTGTAAACCACATAAGCACCTGTGCCTAAATTTTCGGGTATTTTAGGCGGTTAGTCGTTAGTTGTTAAGTGAAGACAGCTTTTCCCCCTTAACCATAGGTATCTACACAACTTCTAACTAATTGAAATTTAACTAAAAATCATGGTATGTAGGAGCGCAATTTATTGCGCGAAGGGTGTTGCGAGAGACTATCGCGCAATAAATTGCGCTCCTACGTCACGTTTATATTTGCAATAGCAATATAAAACACACACAACTCAATGATTATTCAATAAATTAAGATGTGTAGATACCTATGCCCCTTAACTAACGACTAGAGACCAACGACCAACAACTCAATACCCAATTACTTGTACGCAATACCTTACACCAAAAATTTTGAATGGCGCATTGCTGCACGGGTATGACGGCAATGTGGAGCTTTCGCTGCATTTTTTGCGTTACGAATACCCGTATAATCGCGGCATTCTGTCTATTTTTAAGGGGTTGTTATGTCATTAGCACAATTAGATTTTGAACTCGCCGCACCTGCCGCCGCGTCGCATGGGTTGGTGTTGTTGCCGAAGCAAGCCACGTTGCCTGAAAACGTGCCGCAGCGCGCTTTGGCGCCATTAAAATCAGTGACTTTACCAATACGCCTGTTGCGGCGAATACTGCCGATGGGCGGTTGATGGTGTGGGCGATGGTGGATACGACCGCCTCGACTTTCGCGCAGCAAACGCAAGTGCGCAAAGCGGTGCAATTGTTGTTGGACGAACATCCATCCAAAATCGTCTTGCAGGTGCAAGGCGAATCGGCGCAAGCGTTGGCGGAATTGGCGGTGACTGCCGCATGGGTGAATGGCGCGGCGTTGCCGACGCATAAAGAGCCACCTAAGGCATTGAAAAAAATCGTGTTATGCGGCGCGACCGATGAGTCGGTGTTTGCCGCGTTGCAAGCGCAAGCCGAGGGCAATGTGTTGTGCCGCACGCTGACCATGTTGCCGCCCAACGAATTGACCCCGCAAGATAACTTCCACAAGCCAAACGCAAACCCCGCCCCGAACCGCGCGAGCATCAAATTGA
>JAVHQJ010000260.1:0-1884 GCA_036171075.1 Sideroxydans sp.
CAGGCGCTTCTGCATCGCATTGTTGTCGTAGGTAACTTCGCCTTTCTTGTCTATGCTGAACAGGTCCATCACTTTATCGATCAGCACGGCCTCGGTCTCGCGGGCCACGTTCATGAAAGACTTCATTATCATCTGCGCCGGGGCGGTGATGATATCCTGCACCGCCTGCTCCGCGAACACCAGCTTGAAGGACATTACGGCCGAGCGGTAGGTCTTCGTCGGGTCCATCTGCGTCCCGTCATTGTTGTAGTCGTGCTCCACGGGGGGCAGCGGGGGGAAGATCGAGGAAGAGGGCAGCGTGTTGGAAGCGTCCGTCCCGTCGCCTTTGCGGCCGGCGTACTTAAGCACGTCGTTCGCGTCGTCCAGCATCTCGCGGGCCCGGGGGTCGCCCTGCCTCACGAAGCCTTCGTACTTCTGGTACAGCATTACCGGCTTGGACACTTCGCCGTTCACGCCTTCTTCGTTCACTACGTACACGTCTTTCTTCGAATTGTACTTGATCATCGTGCCGACGAAAGGCAGGTTCATCGAATCCCCGTTCGACACCCGCGTCTGCTGCTGCACGTGGATCGCGCCGCCCTGGTCCAGCGCCTGGTAGCGGTGGTAGGAGGAGGTCCAGTTGTTCTGGTGGGCGTGGATCACCGGGACGGTGATGTTGAAGTTATGCCCGTGGGAAGAGTAGTGGTCGGTCCCGGCGAAGGTGTTGCTGCCGCCGGTCGCCGAGGCGGCCGTGGTCGCCAGCTCCCCGAGCTCGCCCACGCCGCTCTGGCTGTCGGCTTCCTCGGAGAACTTGTCGAAGCGCAGGCCCATCTTTATGAAGCTCTCGATAGTGTTCAAATTGCCCTTCAGGAACTCCGCCAGCTTCCCGGTCTGCTCCTGGTTGTTCGGGTTGATGTAGAACTCGAGCAGCAGCTTCTGGCCGCTCACGCGGTAGTAATTGTAGCCCAGCTTGAAAGCTATGAACTTGTTGATCTGGCTCGCCAGCGTCCTGTTGACGGTGTTCGCTATAAGGTTCTCGCCGCTCATCACGCCGATGTCGCCGGCGGGGATGTCGAAAGTCCCGGCCGAGGCGCCCACGCTCTTTACGGTCACGTGGTCCACGCGGAAGCGGACGCGGAGATTGTTCTCGTCAACCTTGTAAAGGCTGATGGTAGGCTTGCGCTCCGTGGTCTTGCTCGCGCCTATCGAAACGTTCACTATTTCGTTGATGTTCGCGCCGGCGCCTATGCCGAAGCTGTAGCGGATCACCACCGGCAGCTTCCACACTTCGCCCACCGCCATCTCGCTGATGCGCTTCGCTTTCATCGGAAGCACGGTCTTCACTTCCCAAAGCTTCGGCAGCAGCATCAGGTTCTTGCAGTACCGGTTGTCTTCAAGCGGCCTTACTACTATCGATTTGCCTTCGAGCGCGCCGCCGATGGACACGCTCACGCCGCCCACATCGGGGACGTTCAGGACTTCGGTACCGAGCGAGGCGTTAAGTTTAAGGCTTATCTCGTCTATAAGCGCCAGGCGCTGGTCGGGGTAGGATTTGAATTCGCGGCGCAGCCCGCCTTCGATGCCCAGCTGGGGGATGATGTTCGCGTGCTGGTTCACCTTTATATTGGCGGCTTTGCAGATCTTGTCTTTGGTGTTCTCGGTCAAATTGCCCCAGAAGTTTGTAAGTTCGGTATTAGGGGTGTAAGTAGAAGGGACCGGGGTTTTGAAGCTGGCTTCGGACTGGGCCTTCAGTTCGGCTACCGAGAGGCTCGAGCGGGTTTTGCCGTCGAATGAGATGTCCGCGGCTTTTGCGCCCGCGTGGGAGAAAAGCGAAAGGAATACCGCCGCTACGCCGATCTGGGATATGTTTTTTAGGTTCGTCATGCTAATAGTATACAGCCCGGA
>JAVHQJ010000261.1:0-1881 GCA_036171075.1 Sideroxydans sp.
AGTGATGCCCGACGGGGTGCGTTAGCGCCCCTGAGGGCAGCGCGAAGCGCTGCCCTAGATTTATCCAATAAACACTTTAGAACACATACTGTTCCAACAACAAAAAAACCCGGCAACAGCGGTAACTGTTCCGGGTCATGACTGAAACAAAAAAGGGGTTTGTTCCAATGATTCGCATCATAGATGGTTTTGCTTATGAGTCAAGCGTCGGCGATAGCGTGAGGTTAAAAGCCTATGACCTCGGGAACGGTCATCTTGAGGTGTCCGGGGTTCGTGAAACGGTCTGGAGGGAGTCCGATATGTCCCCTTTGGCAATTGAGATGTATCTCGAATCCTTGGAACGTCACCGTTTAGATACTGAAGATGAGAGAGCAGCACAGCGTCTCAAAATCGCTGCAAATCGGGCTAAAAAGAACGTCAGGCGCCTGTGTAAGGTCATGGGTGCAAATACCCTACTTACGTTGACCTATCGCGCCAATATCACAGACTTAGCACAGTGTAAAAAAGACCTCAGAGAGTTCGTTCGGCGGCTTCGGCGTGTGGTTCCGGATTTCCGGGCTGTGGCTTGCTTTGAGCAGCAAGATAGGGGGTGCTGGCATGTGCACCTCGCTACAGTGCGTTTTCCGGCCTTTCTGACCCCTTCCGGGTGTGATTCAAAGGTAAAGGTCAAGTCCTTTAATGTCATTCGGGCCGTGTGGCGTTCGGTGGCAAAGGAAAGCGGGGGAAACGTCGATGTGTCAAACACTAAACGCGGCGCGAATCGATCACCTGCAAAGATTGCGGCCTACATTGCAAAGTACATTGCAAAGGCGTTTATTGATGGTGAGGCGGGCTCTAATCGTTGGACTAGGTTCGGTGCTGTTGAAATACCTGTGCCGCTTGATCTAGGCCGTTTCCCGGATATGCGTTCACTTGTTGAGGCTGCTTATTCTTTGGTCGATGGCTGCGCAAAGATAGTTGATAAGCATCTCTCCAAGTGGAACGATTGGTTTTTTTTGGTGGCCGAGGGGCAGTCACTACGGGCGGCATAATTTAGCCTTCAAAAAAAGGGGGGGGTCTATGGGGTTTCAAGATCGGGACTATTACCGTGAATGGTGGGCAAAAAAAGAAGGGTATGTTGAACGCTCGCCTATGAGAATGAACCTCGGAAAGCGTCCTGCTTTTTCCCGTGCTCGTGTGTCGCTTTCTCCTGGCTGGCATTGGTCGCTAACCCTGCTTGCAACGGTGGTTACCTGTCTTGTCGTTTGGCTTGTCGTGAGGGCTATTACAGGGCTTGTGTAATGTTGGTTGGTTACGCTCGGGTTTCTACTCTAGATCAATCAACCAAAGTGCAGCAAGCGGCATTTGAGCGGCATGGTATAGCAGTTGTCTATTGTGAAAAGCAAAGTAGTGTAAAAAAGCGTCCTGTGCTAGATCATGTCTTAAATGACGTTTTGAAACCCGGTGATGTGCTTTGCGTTTACAAGCTCGATCGGCTGTGCCGTTCAATGGTTCACTTTGTCCAGATTTTTGGCATTCTCAAGCAAAAAGGTTGCGGCTTTCGGTCTTTGACTGAGGCTATTGAGACTGAATCCCCACAAGGTCGCATGTTCCTCAACCTCCTGGGTGTTTTTGCAGAGTTTGAACGTGAGTTGATTCGTGAGCGCTGCATGGCTGGTCAGAAAGCGGCACGGGCTCGGGGTCAAACGTGGGGGCGGGTAGCTAAGCTGAGTCCTGCTGAGGCATTGGAGGTGGCGGCCATGTGGCGCTCGGGGTGGTATGAACAATCGCTCTTGGCTGAAATGTTCAGTATGTCAGTTTCGGCCCTTCGTGACTCAATTCATCGGGCTGAGAGTCGGGGCCGTTGGAAAGCTCGCACCATTACACCTAGTGCAAAGTAAA
>JAVHQJ010000262.1:0-1879 GCA_036171075.1 Sideroxydans sp.
CGGATTTCATCGAGTTAATCGAAAACCCGTTTACACAAAATTCCGGACACCCCCTGTTCTGATTTTCACCCTCTCCCGCCGGGAGAGGGGAGTTTTTGCAAGTGTTCCCTCATCCCAACCCCTCCCCCAGAAGGGGAGGGGCTTGATGAAGGAGTTTCAAAATGGGCGGTTGGGGTTGTCCGCATGAAGTTGATGATAAGTGCCAGAAGGTGCTGAACAAACCTTGCGACATTGGCATGAAGGGGTGTGTGCTGGCGGGGCGATTCAACTTCGCTGACCCGAGCAAGAATCGCCCGAAGAAAGATTTGCGCGTCCGTCAATCTGAATCATCTACTGCGGATGAGGATGAGAAGTGATTAGCCCTAAATTTCGTCACACCGGCGAAGGCTGGTGTCCAGTAGTTATTCAGTACTGGATTCCGGCCTTCGCCGGAATGATGGCCTTGATAATTGTATTGGGGGTGGCTCAATCCGCCAGCGCCGCAGAAGTGGCTTTGCCGCGCCCTGATCACATCGTCATCGTGGTGGAAGAGAACAAGGGCTATTCCAAGATCATCGGCAATCCCGACGCGCCCTACATCAACGTCCTCGCGCAACACGGCGTGTTGTTCACTCAATCGTATGGTGTCACCCATCCCAGCCAGCCTAACTATCTCGCCTTGTTTTCCGGCACCACGCGCGGCATCAGCAGCAACGCGTGCCCACTGGAATTGACGGGCGAGAACCTAGGCGGCGCGCTCATCGAGAAGGGGCTGAGTTTCGTCAGTTATTCCGAGTCTTTACCCGAGGCGGGATACGAAGGCTGTCGTTACGGCGCGTACATGCGCAAACACAATCCAGCGGCGAATTGGAAAGATTTGGCTGCGTTCAACCTACCCTTCACTGCATTTCCGCAAGATTTTTCGCAACTGCCTACGGTGTCTTTGGTGGTGCCCGATCAGCGTAACGATATGCACGATGGCAGCATCGAAGAAGGAGATGCGTGGCTGAAGCAGAACCTCGACGCCTATGCACAGTGGGCGATGACGCACAACAGTTTGCTCATCGTGACGTTCGATGAAGATGATGGGCGTGAAGGCAATCGTATCGCGACGATCTTTGTGGGCGAGAGGGTGAAGTCAGGAAAATCTGCGCAGCGCATCAATCACTACACACTGCTACGCACGCTGTCTGAGATGTACGGTCTGCCCATCTTGGGTGAGCGCAAGGATCAGCAGCCCATCACGGGGGTTTGGAAGAAGGTGGGTAAGAGGCGTAACTAGGAGGGGATTTGGGGGGAGTTACTTAAGGTTGGAAATTTCTGATTTAAGCGCATTGATATTGTTTTCGTGCGCTTTCAGTTCATCTTCGGCTTCGCTCACCGCTGCATCATGCTTGGCAACATTGCGATAGGTTTGCCCATTTGCGCCCGTGTAAGTTTGCGGTGAATCTTGCGCGATTTGCAACTTCTCTTGAGCCGCTGCGAGCGCTTGTTGTTCGCTGGCTAACTCATCTTCTAAAATTTTACGGCGGGTATCGTCGCGACGTGCTTGCGTTTCACCATCGACTTTGGGGAAGTCGGAATGCGTCGTGCGTGAGTTTGATTTGGGCGGGATTTTTTGCGCCTGCATGGTGGGTAGCGGCGCGAGTTCCAACTTTTGTCCGCCCTTAACGGGGGCGCTGGAATAAGTGACGCGGCCTTCTTTATCTACGCGTTTATAAATTTCTGCATGAGCCAAGGTTGAGTAAGCAAAAGCCGCAATGAGTATTGGCAAAATAAATCGTTTCATGGAGCGTCCTCTAGCAATAATGGGGCGAAGTATAGGGGATGGTTTCTGTGGTGACAATTATGGTGGACCCATCCGTCAAGACAGAAATCAGTCTAGTTTAAGCTGGTCTGT
>JAVHQJ010000263.1:0-1876 GCA_036171075.1 Sideroxydans sp.
GCGTACTGCGCGGGCTTCATTATCAGATTCAGCACCCGCAAGCCAAGCTGGTGCGCGTGGTACAGGGCGCGGTGCTGGACGTGGCGGTGGACATCCGCAAGAGTTCGCCGACCTTCGGTCAGCACGTCGGGGTTGAACTGTCCGCTGAAAACAAGCGGATGTTCTGGATACCTGAAGGGTTTGCGCATGGTTTTGTAGTGCTTTCAGATGCCGCTGAATTTCTTTACAAAACGACTGATTACTGGTTTCCCGAGTACGAACGCTCTATACGATGGGATGATCCCGCACTCGGCATTAAATGGCTTCTCGAGGATAAGCCAGCCTTGTCCGCAAAAGATCAACAGGCCAGACTATTGGCAGATGCGGAGCATTTCGCATGACCCCCGCTCATCATTCACCACTTGCCACTAACCATGGTATAAATCCTCACGCGGCTCAACCCACCACGCTCGTCTCGCTGCTGCATAGTCTCTGGCGTAACCGCCAACTGCTCGTGCAAATGACAAAACGCGAAGTGTTGGGACGTTACCAAGGATCGGCCATGGGTCTGGCCTGGTCGTTTCTCAACCCCGTGTTCATGCTGGTGGTGTACACCTTCGTTTTTTCTGAGATTTTCAAGTCGCGATGGGGTGGAGGAGGTGGTGATGATGATAGCAAAACGCTGTTCGCCGTGGTGTTGTTTGTCGGCATGATCGTGCTTAGCCTGTTTAGCGAGGTGCTCAATCGTGCCCCCGGGTTGATTCTTTCCAATGTGAATTACGTCAAGAAAGTTGTCTTTCCGATTGAAATACTGCCTGTCATTGCCATGGGGGCGGCGTTGTTCCACAGCCTCATTAGCCTGGGGGTGTTGCTGGCAGCCTTCACGCTGTTTAATGGCTACATGCACTGGACAGCGATCTTCATTCCATTCGTATTACTCCCGCTCGTCATTCTTACGCTGGGTCTGGCCTGGATGCTGGCATCTCTGGGCGTATTTCTGCGCGACGTCGGGCAAACCATCGGCATCATTACCACCGTGTTGATGTTCCTGTCCCCTGTCTTTTACCCGGTGACCGCAGTGCCGGAAACATTCCGTCCTTTCATTATGGCAAATCCGCTTACCTTCATTATCGAGCAGGCGCGAGAAGTGCTGATCTGGGGGCATATGCCGGATTGGGCAGGATTGGTTATTTACACCCTTGCTGCCACCGTAGTTGCCTGGGCAGGTTACGCATGGTTCCAGAAAACGCGCAAGGGTTTTGCAGATGTACTTTAGCAAGCTCATTTTCCAGTTGTTCTGTCCAGATACATTTTTAACCCTCTTGCTGCGATATTTCGATCTGCTTGGTATTGAAGGAAGCGTTGATGACCACTGAATTTAATTTGTCGCAAGGTGAATTGCTTGGTCGCATCTTGCGAAATCGCGGTTTGCTAGGTGATGGCGATATTGAGAAAGCGTTACGCTTTCAGCAAGAGTTTGGAGGAAAAATTGGTGGGATTCTTGTGCGACTGGGTGCGTTGTCCGAGGAGACGCTATTACCAGTGCTAGCTTGGCAATTAGGCTTGCCGTTGTTGGATGTGACCGAGGCTGTTGCTCCAGAGGCTGTTACTGCGGCTATTCAGTTAAGCCATCTGGCTCAAGATTGGTTTGTCGCCAGGCAGGTTGCTATTTGGGTTGGATCGGATGGCGGAATATGCTGTGCTTCCCGTAATCCTTTGGAAAGCGCAACCCAGGAAGCGTTGTCACTGGTCTTTTCGATGCGAGCGGTGTCATGGTATTTAGCGCGTAGCCAGGATGTGGAAAGCCTACTGCGTTTGTTGCAGCAAAATACACTTCGCGAAGGGCTGGATGATGTTGCATACTTGCGAGAGCTGGCGGAAGAGGCGCCTGCGATTG
>JAVHQJ010000264.1:0-1875 GCA_036171075.1 Sideroxydans sp.
CCCTCGCGCAAGAAAGTGAGGCGAACAACATGACCGATCGTCAGGCTGCGCTCGCAGTTTTAGTGCAGCGCGATCCCAATACAGCCGCCTTGCAACGCTTTTATGCTGACTTTAGCGATGAGCCTTTAGTCGTGGATAAATGGTTCAACCTGCAAGCCAGCGCACGCCACACCGATGTGCCAGCGATACGCCGCTTGATGATACATCCTGCCTTCACCTTAACTAATCCAAACCGCGCGCGCAGCTTGATTTTCAGCTTCTGCAATGGGAATCCAGCACAGTTCCATGCGACGGATGGAAGCGGCTACGCATTCTGGGCAGACCAAGTGATTGCCCTCAACAAGATCAACCCGCAAGTGACCGCACGACTCGTGCGCAGCCTCGACCATTGGAAAAAATACCAACCCGCTCTACGCAAGCAAATGCAAGCTGCGTTGCAACGGGTCGCGCAGGAAAAGAACCTAGCCAAGGATGTGCTAGAGGTCGTACAAAAATCGCTGGGGTAAATCCTTCGCGATGCATAAACAAGCGTGGATTTTTTACGGCAAGGAGAAAATTTAATGAGTGACCGTTATTTCACCAAACAGACCTTTGCATTTTTGACTGCGCTGGAAGCAAACAATGACCGAGAATGGTTCACCGCACACCAACAAGAGTACGAAGATTGCGTGCGCACCCCGGCATTAGATTTCATCAGCGACATGTCGAATGAAATGCCCGCACTCTCTCGACATTTTTTAGCCCAACCCAAAAAAGTGGGCGGTTCGTTGATGCGGGTGTATCGCGACACGCGCTTCAGCAAAGATAAAACACCCTACAAAACCAACATCGGCATCCAGTTCCGCCACGAGATTGGCAAAGATATTCATGCCCCAGGGTATTACCTGCACATCGCGCCTAGCGGATGCTTTATCGGCGCTGGGCTGTGGCATCCCGATGCAGATACCCTTTTCAAGATTCGCGAAGCCTTGGTGCAAAACAGTGAGGCGTGGTTAGTGGCACGTGATGATGCTGCATTCCAAAAACATTTTCAGTTGGATGGCGACTCGCTAACCAATGCACCCCGTGGCTTCGCTAAAGATCATCCGCTCGTTGGAGACTTGAAACGCAAAGATTTCATCGCACTCGCAACTTTAAGTGACTCGGTAGTGACTTCAAAAAATCTACGCGTGCACGTGGTGGAACACTTTCGCCACACCGCGCCATTCATGCGTTTCATGTGCAAGACACTCGACTTACGCTTTTGATTCTGTGCATTGGCTGCGCGTAAAAACAACGAAGCCCGCAATTGCGGGCTTCGTTTATTTCTGAAACTGAATCAGCTTAATGGTGGTGACCGCCATCGCCATGCACATGGCCGTGGGTGAGTTCTTCAGCCGTGGCCGCGCGCACTGCGGTAACCGTGCCCGCAAATACCAGCGCTTTTCCCGCCAAGGGGTGATTACCATCCACAGTGACTTCGGTATCTGTAATTTCAGTCACGGTATAAAGCATGAAATCTTCATCGTCATCACCTTCTGCACCGCCTTCAAACTGCATACCCACCGCAACTTCTTTAGGGAACATGTCGCGTGGCTCTGCGCGCACTAGCTCATGTTCATATTCGCCGAAAGCGTCATCTGCTGTCATGCTCACCGAAAACTTATCGCCTACATTTTTGCCTTCCAATGCTTCTTCAACAATGGGGAAAATGCCGTCGTAACCGCCATGCAAATAGCTAATGGGGTCGCCTGCCGCTTCGATAATGGCACCCGCTGTATCGGTAAGCTGGTAGATGAGAGATACAACGGCGTTCTTTGCAATTTTCATTTCATTTCCTTTACGAGTTTGAGAATTTCTTGTGCATGTTCATGTGCGTGTACGGCATACAGGGAG
>JAVHQJ010000265.1:0-1872 GCA_036171075.1 Sideroxydans sp.
GAGTGCTCGCTTGGTTTGTTTGAATATCATAGGCGTGGATACGACCATAGACAAAAGTGGCATTTTTATCTAGGCTAGTAGCGTTGTTGTCCACGACATTAGGATTGCTGATTTTTATATCAGTGAGGTTGAGATCAAATGGATTGAGCGGTGCTGTGGGACGGATGAAATTAAATCCCAATGTGAGATTGGCATCACCATTTTTAAAAGAGCCCTGAGTCACAGTAAAGAAATTTTGAGTATCAAAAACATTTGCATAAGGTACGTTATTGTTCTTTTTAACCTCACTCACAGATCCAGTGGAGGAGAAAAGTGAGACATTGACATCCGTAGGAGATACTCCTGTTTTGGTAAAATAATATCCTAAAGGAACCGATGAGCCTGCACAGCCATCACTGAAGTTTTTGGTTTTAGTATCATCTTTGGCGAATGCTTCAATACTCGCATTAATCTCAACATTTTGGGTACGGCTGGAATCGAGATAGAGCCATGGTTTGGCTCCAATTCCTGGAACACTGAAGCTTTTTAAGGTAGTGTTGAGTTTATACGGATTGATGGTGAGCGGTAAGGTTGAATTGATATCGCACCCGATTTTCCCCGATAAACCACTATATGTTGTTGTATTACTATCGACGATACAATCGCTAGGATTATCTGTTTGTGTCCATATTTTATCGGCTATGATGACATTAATATCTCCGATATCTCTGGCTTTAAGCGCGGTGTCATTGGTATCAGCGACAAAGTGAAGCGATTTTGGTTCGATTGGAGCAAGAAAGTTAGAAGACGTTGTGCAATTGGTATTTGGAGCTTGCAAAGCAGTTGTTACGTCCGCATCTCCATTATAAGAAGTTCCTGCGCTTGTAGCGGTAACTTTGAGTGTTTCACCTGCTTTGATGGCTGGTGGAGCGATGGTAAATCCACTTGGTCGGATTGCCATTGTATCGGTTGAACAGTTGAGTTCGCTGGCATTGGTTTCAAGCATAAGTTTAATATTTTGATATGCTTTTGTAACATTGAGGCCTGTAAGTGTGATAGTTTTTGTACTATCGTTGATATCCATAGACCCCGTCCAAATAGGTGTAAGGGCGGCTGTAGCGGTTGGGCACACTCCATCTACAGCATAGATTTTGGTTATTTTTCTAGCAGGAATCGTCCCATTACATGTAACAGTAGCATTCACATCAAAATTCTGATTTGCAATGCGTGTATGCAAGCGGTATTGCGGTGTCAATGTAGCATCAATACGATGATAAGCTTCGTATGAGAAAGTAGTGCAGTTATTTGCTAAAGTCCCTTCAGCAACACGAATATTATCAATCCAGCTCCCATAACTGTTGTCATCGGCAGATGGTTCTTCAAAAGCGATTGTATCGCTACCTGTACCTACGAATTCTATTTGTGCCGTTTGCCATGCGGTGGTAATTCCGGTAACTTTTTCCAATTCTACACCATTATGCTTTGCAATAATGCGATCGCTACCACCATTGCGTGCCCTATAATCAAAACTAATGATGTAATGCGTTCCATTTGTGGTTTTCAGTGTTTGCGAGAGTTGATCAACAGTGCCTGTATAACCGTCAATTTCAACAAAAACTCTTCCATCACTTGCTGATGGTGATGTGGTGTTTTCCCATGTTTCCATCCCAACACCATTCATGCCCCATCCGCAAATGTTATTACGCATATTGACAGTTCCACCAGCTACATTTCCAAATGATTGTATAATGCTTGTACCACATAGTGTCTCAAAGCTTGGATTTGCAATGAGATTACCTCCCGTTGGAACACAACAACAGGGTATTTCACGGGTTGTTCCATCGTAGTTTTTGCCTACCTTTTCATTGTCATAGATAGTGCCAATTTCTGAAA
>JAVHQJ010000266.1:0-8996 GCA_036171075.1 Sideroxydans sp.
CATTCCGCCGATGCAAGACGAACCACTTGATTGCCATCCATATATGCGACTTGAACATTAAATGACCTATTAGCTGCGACCTTGCCATCCAGAGACAACTGACTCTTGACCGCATATTTCCCCTGCGGAAGGCCTTGTGGAATAACAAATTTACCAGTGGATTTGTACTCTCCAGCCCCATCAACAGCAGCGACAGGCGATATTTTTGCATCTTGAGGTGACCCAGCCCTACCATCCGGCCTGACGAGCACCAACGTCTCTTCAACCTTAGGTGGCGTATTAGAACGCCCAATCAATTTGATCGTGCTGTCGGTTACAAGCTCTCCGCCTTGTTTAACAGTATTGGAATTCGTTGATACGTTATAACTACTCAACACAACCTTATCGTTAGGAACCCTAACACCAGCTTGATGTGCTTGTGCATTAACTGATTCTGCTGTTGCCACCTTTTTTGACTCGTATGACCAGCCTATTGCCGCTCCAGCCGCCCCACCTATAAGTGCCCATTTGGCGCAGTCCTGCCCGTTTCCACCAAGCAATAACGCCGCGCCACACCCCAATGTACCCCCTATCGCCGCACCTGTGGCAGCATTTTGCCCCTGACTTCCACCTTGCCCTGGTGCCGCACATCCAGAAACAAGTAAAACACCCGCTACAACAATCGCAATCTTTTTCATTTCTATCCCCTTAATTAGTTACATTTCCCGTCAACCCATTCCCTGCCTGCACTAACGCAATCGAACATCTTGTCATTTAATTGGGTAGCCTTTTGTTTGACTTGCTGGCACTCTTGATTATCACTCTCAAGCATCAGGCAAAACTTCATGGACTCTTCCGCCTGTTTGTAATTTCCTTGAGCCATAAATTTCCTGGCATCACCCAACAGTTGAATTATTTTGTCATTCTGCCTAGGTGGCGCGTGTTGTACCTGCGGTGTTGCTTGCTGCGGTATCGCCACTGTCGCCGGAGTTGGCTCCTGCGGTAATACTGCGGGTGTCGAAGATATCACTTCCTGCTGTATAGTCTTAGGTACATGAACTGCTACCTGCGGCATTGCAGCTTGCTTGACTGATCCCGATGCCACGTCTTGCTTTACCACCACGTCTTGCTTTACCACCTTCTCAGGTGAACTCAAAAAATGCCAGACACCGAACATAATTGCGAGTAAAACCATTATTCCTTTTATTGGGAAACCACTATTTTTCTTGGGGTCAACTGGCTCTGCGGTTGTTCGCACAGTTTTGGCTTCTGTGGCACTGTTAACTTCTGTGACTTTTTCAACTGATTCAGCTTTCCTAGCTTCTGCGGTTTTTTGTTCAACTTTGGCCTTTTGCGCTAACTTCTCTTTCTCTACATTTGAATCTTGTTCAGCTATTAACTGCACAGCATCATCTTCTGCCTTGGTTGACAAATCAACTCTTGAAGGATTACTACTATGCTTTGGTAAATTTACAGCATCAACTGTTCGCGTAGGTGCAGAATCAGACTTTGGTAAGTGCTGTTCCGCCACAGGCGACTTTTGCGCTGTTTTACTTGGCTGCATGACTCCGCAATAAGGACAAAATGGCACATATGCGGCATGCCCCTTATTGCATTTGCTACAAGCGATTTTTTCTTCCGTCTGTCCCATGCGCCTTATCTACCTCGATACCACTTTAAATTTCAGATCAACATCATTCCACAATTCATAGCGGCGGCGGCATCACGAACAGGCTCTGCAATTCTGACACCAAGGATGCCTCCAGCCAGCCAGTCATACCCTGCTTCCAGACCTTGGTCTGCGGCGTGAGGTGACCACTCGCAACCAGTTGCTGCAGCATCGCGGTATTGTGCGGGCCGGTCTGCTGGTTGTTTATCGCCACGAAGTAGGCGAGTTCCTGCAACGGGGGCGGCATGCCAAATATGGGTGGTGGCGCAAACATCGGCGCAGCCTGTTGTACAGCGGCAGCAGGTGCTGTCTGCACTCCACCCAGCGTCCAACCTGCCTGCAACACTTCACGTTTCAGCACACGCTTGGGCTGGAGCGCCTTGATATTGACTTCGTACTGATAGACATCGTCAGTCGAGCCGGGAATTTCTTCGGTCCACTTGGTGAGTGTGTCGTGTGCAGCGCGCAGTTGCCGCCTTGCATCAGCCTCTCCACCAACCATGCTCGTCAGGCGGCTTTTCCAATCTTCAACTAGTTTCTCACATATAAGCGTAGGCAACCCTCTTATCTCTTTATGTACGCCATCCTCATCACGCAGTGCAAGCGGATAAACCGAATCAAGGTAATAACCCATCAGTGCTACCCATAGGGCAAGCTGATCCGGACTCTTCAATTCATCCAGATCATCTGCCACCTGCTCTTCAATGGTTGGACGGTAGTTCCTATCAAACCCGTTCAGCCGTAGCAACTTCTCATCTCCAACGTTGCGCTTGCCGCCTTTGACATGCAACTGGTACAGCCCTGCTTCCTCACCTCTCACGGAGCGCATGAGTACTCCCAGTGCCACGGCCTCGACAAACAGCTTAAAATCCTCGGTGCGGGAAGTAAGTTCGTCCGTTGTCAGTTCGCGCGGGTGTACAAAGGTGCTGGTGCGCCTGTGCGTGTGGGTTGGAATATCGGCCTTCCGGTAAGAGTTGTACCATTCGTCTAGTGCCTTCAACGATGCAATCGGCAGACCGCTCAACTCGACGTAGCACACCAGCTTGCCTGGCTGGTCAATTTCTACGAAAGCTATTTGATCTGCCGTGATCATCGCCGCCGTCGGAATATGACTCTTCAGTTCAGCGCCATAACGTGTTTCGAACTTCTTCACGTCTTTGACGCCTATGTAACACTTGTACTGATCCTCTGGCTTTTCCTCCTTGAGGTATTTATCCAGTTTGGCCGCAGCCCACGGCATGGCACGCTGCAGGAAGTCACTGAATAGTTGCCCCCGGTTAGGGTGCGCATCCAGCGCGGCAAACAGCGGGTTGATTTCATCCTGTTGTGATTCGTTGCCAATCAGAGCCAATGCGCGATTGCGCAGTTTGCTGAGAAGCTCCGCACGGCCATCGTCATTCTTGAGCATGGTAAACAATTGCTGCGTACCACCGAAGTCCTGAAATGCCTGCTCAGCCCATTCCCGTGCTTGCTTGGGAGGTAGCAGTTCGAATTCATCAAGCTTGCTCTTGGGCGCAGGCAGGATGAAATACATGGCATGACCCTGCTTCATGGCTTCGTCGGTCAGGGCGATCTGTTTTTCGGCATCGTTGATTATGGCACGTACCATGTTGCGACCGGCTTCAAGTTCGCCTATGAAGCCGCCCCAGACCGGATTACCATCGTTGTCGGTACCCTGCTTCTTTCCCAGAGATTCGGACAGCTCATGCGTCAGTATGGCGGCCTCGCGACTGGCTGCAGCATAGAGGTGGTAGCGCACGTAGAGGCGCACGGCATTGGAAATTTGCTTGAGCTTGGCCTCGGATTGATCCTTGCCACCAATAAATTTTCCGATGGCCTGCTGCAGGTGCTCTTGCAAGATAGTGGTTTCTTCGTTACGCAGGAAGCCAGAAAGATCTGAGAACCATTTGGCGTTTTCTTCGAGCACCTTGACCAGACCTGTGTTGGCGTTCTCCATCCGATCCTTGAGGCGCTGGATGAGTTCAATGGTGTAATCAAGCCCGCCGCGCTCCTTGTTATCAACACGCGCCCATAAAGCCTTGATAAGGCCATTTTCACGGCTTGGGGCGATTAGTTCGGCCAGCAGTTCGCTACGGCGCTTCTTGATGGCATCTTCGTGCAGACCAGAACCGGATTCGACTGCCTTAAAGGTGTCATGGTTGATCTGGGTGATGGCTTCGGCAATCTTACTCCCCCATTCCTTGTAGTTACCACCGACGCGGATGTCTTCGAAGGTGTCAGTAATGTTCTTTTCAATATCGTCCAGGCGCGAGATGCCGTTGACGCGGAGCAGTTCGGTGACCATTGGGTAGGTGGTGCGCTCTGCTCCTTTGCGATAGAGGTCGGTTCTGGCAACAAAGTCGTAGTCGAGGATTTCGTTGTCAACACCCAGGTGCATGCGATTGGCGAGTAAGTCATCGCGTTCGCCTTCGGTCGGAGTGTTGTTCTTGGTGTCGTCGGAGGAAACACCGAAGAAGGCCTTGAGCATGCCATTGACCTGACGAAACAAAATGATGTTTTTCTTATTCTCTAGGTGGGTATCAATCGTGGCTTGTCCAAACGAGGAATACGCACGCGAGAAGGTTAACTTCATGTCACCGTAGGTCTTGCGGTCAACACGGGAAGAATAAGGTACGATCTTGTGCTGTTTCTGGTTGACCGAAATCGAGCGTTTTTTATTGGCGAAATCCGCCGTGGAAAAATCCTCAAACAAAGCGTCCGCCGTCATGTCGTAAAGATCATCTATGTATTCAGTATTTGCGCCCGCTACATTGCCGGTGTCGATCAGATAAATTTCGTTGTAAGGTGTGTCAGGTATGTCGCGGATAACTTCACCTTCGCTCCACTCCTTGATATACCGCGAACCCTGGCGCATGCAGGTCTCCAACTCCATCAGCGCGGCGTAAGTATTCGCTTGTGTTCGCCCCACATTGGCCTTCTTGTACCCGGTGGGTAACATCAACACCAGATTGGTGCTGACGGCTCCGTTGGGTGCCACCTGTTTGGCCACCACCCCGGCAAGATAACCCAAGTCGAGGAAACTACCGGAACCAGTGCCGCCTGCTGTGGAAGCTATCACCACAATTTTGAGCGTATCGTTTTTTACCTTAAGTTTAAGTCTTTTCTGCGCATCGGAAGATGATACATTGGCAAGCAACCGATCTGATTTATGGCGGATCGCAGTCCTGATTTCGGAATACTTGTCGAAAAAGTACAGCCGCGAGATACAACGAATCTGACCGGCACCATCCTCCACATTGAGATTAAGTTCGTTAACTTTGGAGCGTGTAAGCGGGAACCACTCTTGCACGACGGGATACTTTGCGAGGTCGTCATCAGTTTTGACATATTTCGACATGTCAAGCTTCTTTACGAACCTTTCATCTTCCTTGAACTGTACTTTTGCACCAAGAATATCCGTTTTGAGTGCCTTGCCGGTTTCAGTAACGGTATTGGCATCAAGATCAACATGCAGAAATTCGGCAAACGGAAACTCAGTCAGGCTCTCCAATCGTACTGGCTGATCGGTAGCACCCCACAGCGTATTCAGAATGCGGCGGCGAATACGCCATAGCACCTCAGCACCCGTACCACCTAGCGCTATGAAGAGCGTAGGTACGACTTCCGTCAATGTTACCTCAGTCTTCTTGTTGTCCTTCAACTCTTCAGCCACGTTTTATTCCCCTTAAAATCAGTATCTGTCGAAATGAATATCGCCTTATTTTTTGGCGGCAACGACAACACAAAGTATGAAACAAATCAGCGAAATTGCAGCAAGCGGAGCAATGTACATCACCGTCAGAAAAGACTTGCTGATCAGCGCGATGCTTCCAATCGCTGAACCAAACAGCAAACTGCAATACAACATCCACCCGGCAAGCCCAGCGTTATTGGGTGAGCGCTTGAGGCTACTCACCAGATAATTGACAAAGGCGTTGCGAATAAAGAAAAAAACCACCACCAATATCAGCAGCAAACCGCCACCGATCATTACATCCTTGGAACTGGGCCCCAAGCCGAGGTCAACATTGATCGGCGCGGGTATCTCGCTGGTCGTCTGCTGGGCGGCAGTTTGAGTATTGTCGAGAGGTGGAAGCCCGGAATTATCAGCCATAGCAATTGCTCCTTAAAAAGTAATAGAAATTACATCACACGAACTGAATTGGTCTTTCCCTTATCCAGCGCGGGTACTACCTGCCCCAAACCACGTTTGAGCACACCGACCCGCGTGCCTTGCTGATCCTTGATGACCAACTCTGAGAAGGGTTTGAGCCCATAGGATTTTTGTACGCCGTCAACCGACACCCGGAATATTTTTTCGCGCCGCATGACTACAATCCCGCCAAATATGACACCTGCCAGCACCAACCCCAGCGTTGCCAACACCAACAATGGCCAGCCCGGATAGTTCACGCGAATAATGACAGCCTGATGGGTAACAGACTTTTTGGCAGACTCTCCCGGCACGAACAAATCGGGCAGCGGGTCACTCGGAAAGAGTTTGGACATCGCTTGGGTAAAGTCCTTGGAAATTACGAGTTGCTGGTCTTCAAGCTCAAACTGGATGACACCACGAGTTGTGTAGCCATTGCCAAAGATCACTTCAGGATTCCAAGGCGAAGGTATAGCAGGTATCTTGATTTTTACATTGATATCCGATGATAGTCCACCCGCAGGAATACTCGCTACTTCTTTGGTAGAGAGTTCAGCAGTGATTTTGCCATGACCGTTATCCTTGAAATCTTCCGTGTCAATTTCAATTTTAGCCGACTGAATATCATAGGGATAAAAGTCGTTACGGAACTGACCAATCAGCTCCGCAACTTCCGGCTTACTTTCAGCCGAAAAGGTCAGTACCAGAGTTTTGCGATCCGGTGCAAGGCTGGCATCCACGCTTGAATTCCTGATACCTTTGGGAACAAAAGTCAAGGCCTCCGCATCCAGCGGCTTGAGCCTAGCTGGCTGTTTGCCAAATGGCGCATTGTCTGCCAGCATCCTCTGCAATTCCTGATCAGCCTTTTCGCCATAGGCCAGTGCGTAGATCATCAGGCCATTGGCGTGGTAGTCACTCTTGCTGCGGCTCTGCACCCCCATTTGGTGCGGAAACGCAACGATGCGCTTGATTTCGCCAGCTTCCTGCAGGAAATTATAAAATTCCTTGTTTTTTTCGATGGTTTCCGCGCTGTTGTCAGGGCTATTCTTGTTGTTGGTGATGATCCACAGCAAACAAGGCTTACCTAGCGAAAACTGCGTAATTGCACCAACGATCGCTTCCTTAAAGTCAGTATCGGCATAGCTTTGCCTGCCGAGTTTACGCGCCAACTGGATGGATTGAACCTTTGCCTGCAACTGCGCCTTGTCGCTGCCCCGATACACCAGCAGCGGCGATTTGTTGTCATCCATACTCTGGTTGAAACTGGCAACAACCAGTTCTGGATTACCGTATTTGGCTACCCGATTGGAAAGCTCAACCACCAAATCCTTGAATTTTGAATTGGGGTCATCATAGAAAGGCAGCATCCAGCCGGAGTTTTGCACCAGAAAAACATGTGACACGCTTGAGTCTGCCCACAATGGAGCGCTGCTCAATAACAGGAAAGCTCCAAGCAGCAATCTCCCTACAGCCTTTGATATTTGCGACATCATGCCTCCGTTATTTCCAGCGGCCATCCGAAACATTTATTGTCCTCCGGGAAGTATATGTAAAGACTCTCATCATGGATAAAAACCGAAAGCTCGGCCAACTGAGCCAGAGATGCACGAAACAAGCTGCCAGTCAATCCCTGCCCCCCATCCACCCCCTCTGCGTAAAGCGCCTTTTCTGGAGTGCCAGCCCCTTCAATCACGAAGCGCACATACACCGATGCCTTTTCCATACGGTTAAAAAATACTTCGCTGAACAGTCCCATATCCTCACGGCCTTGCCATGGTTTTATCTTGGCTACTAAAACCAGGCCATTCTCGCCAAACTGCAGCAGCGGGTAACGCAGTTCGCTCTGCTCGCCCGCGTTGGAGTTGAACTGGTGCACATCTTTCCAGAAGTCATACAGCCAGGTAAAACTGGCACGCCCGGTAGATACAAACTGCCCATATTCCAGCACTTCCGAATCGGCGCGCTCGTCTCCGTCAAATTTGATGATTTTGTTGACCACCCCATCTCGACGTGTAGGGTCGTAATCCACGCACAACTGCCAAAATCCAGAGCGTGCGCCAGTTTTGCGGTAAGGGGGGCCCAGCTCAACCAAAGCCACCGCAGGATGTTCATCTGTTTCCCAGGGACGAAACTCCCAGGCATGTTCGCTTGCGATGCCAGCCTCTGCGACTCTGACATACCCACCACGTCCCGGCCAGTAAGCAACCATTCTGTTCTCGTCAATCACAGGCACGCCAAAATATGCAAGCTGGCCCTCTTTACGGCACAATTGAGGTAAAATAACTCCCACATCAAAAGATGTCTTGCATTCGGTCCACTTGGCATCACCTTCTTTTCTGCACAGCATAAAAAAACTGTTGCCACGCAACACTGGAGCAAGCAGAAACTTGCCGAGTCTTGCCACACCACCTACAGAGCGACCCTCTCCACGGACAATCTGCAAATTGCCCGTTGCCCAGTCAATAGTGATCCAGGCAGGGCCATCCTTGCCAGGGATCGCAAGCCCTGTTTCAGCCGTATCGGTAGTGAGTGACCATGACCATTCAGGCAAGCCATCCTCACCCGCCTTGCCGTCAAGGTCACGCCATTTGCCAGTTTTATCGGACTGATAAACGCTGATTTTTCCAATATCACGTTGCAGTGCGATCAGCAACCTTTGTTTTGCCCCAAGAAATGCGGAACAGAATGAGAAACGCCCATTCATGGAAGGAATCGCCAGCGGTTGACCTTTCGATTCCTTCAATGAAGCAGGCTTAAGCTCGCCTGATAAAATTTTCAGGCCGGAACCACTGCCGTAAGGCGGAAACCAGGGCAATGAGGGGCGTGCTTTGGGCGCAGAAAGCTCTTCTCCGCAATATGGGCAGCAACTGAATTCACTAGGAAACACCCCGTGAGAACAGGTTGAACTTGCTTTTGCTGTCTTATGTCCTTTGGCACCAATCAGAATACCCAGCGGCGCGGCAGGCTCTGCTGTGCATTCTTTGCCATTCAGAAGCTTTAGCCTGAAAGTCTGCGCTTTGTCGTCCTGTTCCCACGACGTATTATTGAATTGCCACAACCTGACTTCCCCTTTATTGGACTAACGAGTATGGCAAATGACCATTCTATAGTGTAGAAACTAGCTTGACACATTCCTTCTCTCTTAGCCTGAATATTGCATAAATAGGGCGAATAACAACGCAAGTATTTGATATA
>JAVHQJ010000267.1:0-1862 GCA_036171075.1 Sideroxydans sp.
TTCGATGATGTGGGCCTCGGCTCGCAAATATCGCGGAATTATTAGAGGTGCCCTTGATTTGCAGAGATTGCAGAACGAAGGTTTCGACATCGAAGTTCGTGCAGGTTATCTGTTAATCAAGGATGTGCCGTATGTGACATCAAAACGTGAAATTAGTCGCGGTACGCTAATTTCAGCCATAAAGGTTAGCGGAGATGTAACAGACCGACCGGACAATCATGTTGCCTATTGGATGGGTGAACACCCCTGTCATAACAATGGCTTGAAAATTGACGCTATCGCCAATGCAAGTCCAGCACAGACGCTAGGCAATGACATACGGGCTGACTTCACGTTTTCTGCGAAGGCGGCGTACCGTGATTACCACCATAAGATGACGACATATATTGGTCGCATTACTGGTGAAGCGCAGGTGCTAGACCCTACCGTGTCAGCGCAGACATTTCCAGTCATTGCCACGAAAGAAGGTGAGTCCATTTTCAATTATCTTGACACCGCAACAAGTCGTGTAGGTATAGGTACTCTTAATGAGCGCCTATTAAACCAGCGTATTGGCATTGTTGGGCTAGGGGGAACCGGTTCGTATGTTCTCGATATGGTGGCCAAGACCTGCGTGAGTGAAATCCATTTGTTCGACGGAGATGTTTTTTCTCAGCACAATGCCTTTCGCTCGCCGGGTGCCCCCACCATTGATGAGCTGCGAGAAAAGCCAAAAAAAGTAACTTACCTTGCCTCGGTCTATGGAAAGATGCGTCGTGGAATACATGCACATGACAGTTTCCTCAACGGGGCATCAGCAGAGGCATTGCGTGGGCTAGACTTTGTATTCTTGTGTCTCGATAGTGGTGTAGCCAAGAAGTCTATCGTTATGGTGCTAATGGAATTCGGCACATCCTTCGTTGAAGTGGGTATGGGGGTAGTGCGGAGCAAGGATAGTCTTTCTGGGTTGTTGCGAGTGACTGCCAGCACACAAGAGTCTCAGGGGCGTGATATGACAAAGATTAATTTCTCGGATGGTGATGGAGCCGAGGACGATTATTCAACGAATATCCAGATTGCAGAACTCAATGCTATGAATGCTTCATTAGCAGTCATTATGTGGAAAAAACAATATGGTTTTTACCGGGATTCGTCAGGTGCGCACTCCTTTAGCTATTCGATAGCGGCCAATGAAATGGTGAATGAGGATGATGCATGACACGCCAGACTAGTCTGCGACTTGCTTATGTTGAGTACATTCCCGCAAAGCTTGAGCCGGGAGTGCTCTACATTTCCAGAAAATACCGTACGGCTTCTCATCTTTGCTGCTGCGGATGTGGATTAAAGGTAGTGACACCGTTGAATCCAGCCCAATGGAAGCTAAAGGATCATGGTCAGACGGCATCATTGTTCCCATCGATTGGTAATTGGAGCTTCCCTTGTAAGTCGCACTACTGGATAGATCGCTGCCGTATTCGATGGACCAGTGAAATGTCCGAAAAGAAAATTGCCAACGTGCGTAGAAATGATCGACTGGATGTGGAACGACAGAGTGCTATCGAACTTAGAAGAGATATTCTGATTGCAGGCCGACAAACTGTTAACCCGGTGGGAAATAACCGGCCAAATGTAGCGCAGCAGCCGAGTGACCCTCATGCGAGTGCTGTGTCATGGTTTGGTAAATTGTTAAAACGCTGGTTTGGCAGTAACTGATGAGTTTTAGCAATTGATGCAGCATGTAACTTAACCTCTACTATTCAACGTATGAAAGGAGAATTCATGGGAAGTTGGTCAGAAAAAGCTGCGGCCAATATGCTGCATTTATCTAGGGCGCAAACACTAGCTTTAGCAATGCGCGAATGGGCAACCACTGGTGGTTATGA
>JAVHQJ010000268.1:0-31792 GCA_036171075.1 Sideroxydans sp.
TGAAGAAAAGAAAGCCGCTGCGGGTTTTAATGCTTACGGCATCGGCAATGACCAAAACGACCCCGTCGCGAAAGCGCTTCATGGATTGATTGGGCATAGTGTCGCTGTGGATCAACGTATCGATATGATTCTTCAGCAATTAGAGCGTTTGGGCGTGCGCGTGGATGAAGAACGCGCCACGGCTGACAAGTTTGATCCCAACCACTTGAATAAGATTGTTGATTAAAGCTGTCGGGTATTCTATGATTCACTTACTGCGGGGTTAGTGCTGGTCTGGATTGCCCCTTTCGTTGAAGTCGATTAATTAAAGTAAGGAAAAATTATGCGCCTCACCACTAAAGGACGTTTTGCCGTAACCGCGATGGTTGACCTGACTCAACGAGGAGGTAAGGGGCCCATCACGTTGGCCGCAATCAGTGATCGTCAAAAAATTTCGTTGTCGTATTTGGAGCAGCTTTTTTCCAAATTGCGCAAAAACAATGTGGTTGCCAGTGTGCGCGGCCCAGGTGGCGGTTATTGTCTTTCGCGCCCAGCAAATAAAATTTCCATCGCGGATATTGTGATTGCGGTAGATGAGCCGCTTGATGCAACCAATTGTGATCGCATGGGCAATTGCAAAGATGGCGAACCGTGTTCGACGCATGATTTGTGGTTGGGTTTGAGCGACAAAATTCATGAGTACTTACAGCAAATTACTTTGCAGCAAGTGGCGGATGGTCACGCTAAAACGGTTAGGTCGGAGGTCGCGCCGATCACATTAAATAAGTCGATGAACAAACAATCTGCGACTGCGTAATTAAGGAAACAAAATGACGCTGCATTTCCCTATTTACATGGATTATTCCGCGACCACGCCGGTCGATCCGCGCGTGGCCGAGGTGATGATTCCCTATCTCACCGAGAAGTTCGGTAATCCAGCATCGCGTTCGCATGCCTATGGTTGGACGGCTGAAGAGGCGATAGAGCGTGCGCGTGAACAGGTTGCAGCGCTGGTCAATGCTGATCCTAAAGAAATTGTATGGACATCGGGTGCGACCGAGTCGAACAATTTGGCTTTGAAAGGTGCTGCCAACTTCTACGCCGATAAAGGCAAACATATTGTCACGGTGAAGACCGAGCACAAAGCCATCTTGGATACGGTGCGCGAGTTGGAGCGTCAGGGTTTCACAGCGACTTATCTTGATCCCGAGCCTAATGGTTTGGTTGATCTTGAAAAACTCAAAGCGGCATTGCGTCCTGATACGGTTATCGTGTCGGTGATGTTGGTGAACAACGAGATCGGCGTGATCCAAGACATCGCCGCTATCGGCGAGATGTGTCGTGAACGCGGCATCCTGTTCCATGTGGATGCGGCACAAGCGACAGGCAAGGTAGTTATTGACTTGCAAAAGCTCAAGGTCGATCTGATGTCGTTCTCTGCACATAAAACTTACGGCCCAAAAGGTATCGGTGCGCTGTATGTGCGTCGCAAACCACGTGTGCGTCTGGAAGCGCAGATGCATGGCGGTGGACACGAGCGTGGCTTCCGTTCGGGTACCTTGGCGACTCACCAGATCGTTGGCATGGGCGAGGCGTATCGTTTGGCGAAAGCAGAGATGGCGACCGAGAACGAGCGCATCCGCATGTTGCGTGACCGCTTGTGGGCGGGGCTGTCGAGCATGGAAGAGGTCTATCTGAACGGCGATATGGATAGTCGCGTTCCGCACAATCTGAACGTGAGCTTCAACTTCGTGGAAGGAGAGTCGCTCATCATGGCGGTGAAGGACATCGCGGTATCCAGCGGTTCTGCCTGTACTTCGGCGAGCTTGGAACCCTCTTACGTGTTGCGCGCTTTGGGGCGTAATGACGAATTGGCGCATAGCTCTATCCGTTTCACGGTAGGTCGTTTTACTACCGTGGAAGAAGTGGATTACACCATCAAGTTATTGCACGACAAGATTGGCAAATTGCGCGAGCTCTCACCCTTGTGGGAGATGCACCAGGACGGTATCGATTTGAGCACCGTTCAATGGGCTGCGCATTAATAGCGTAGGAGGATAAAATGGCATACAGCGAAAAACTACTCGATCACTACGAACATCCGCGTAACGTGGGGTCAATGGACAAGAGCGATGAATACGTTGGTACTGGCATGGTGGGTGCGCCGGCTTGTGGCGATGTGATGAAGCTACAGATTAAAGTCGGCAAGGACGGCATCATCGAAGATGCGAAGTTCAAGACCTATGGTTGCGGTTCAGCTATTGCATCGAGTTCCTTGGTGACCGAATGGGTCAAGGGCAAGACGGTCGATCAGGCTTTGGCGATCAAGAACACGCATATCGCGGAAGAGCTGGCATTGCCCCCCGTGAAGATACACTGTTCGATCTTGGCGGAAGACGCGATCAAGGCTGCGGTGGCAGATTACAAATCCAAGCATGGCGCGAACGTTGAAACGGCTGCCTGCAATGGCAACAAATAGGAGCGGAACATGGGCATCACGTTGACAGAAAACGCTGCCAAGCATGTGCAGAATTTCTTGGTGAAACGCGGCAAAGGCGTTGGTCTGCGCTTGGGCGTGCGCACCAGCGGGTGTTCAGGCATGGCGTACAAATTGGAATTCGCGGATGCGGTGGATGGCGCTGATTTGCAATTCAACAGTCACGGCGTAACGGTGTTGGTTGATCCACAAAGCTTGCCGTACATCGACGGCATGGAACTGGACTACACCCGCGAAGGCTTGAACGAAGGTTTCAAGTTCAACAATCCAAACGTGAAAGATGCGTGTGGATGTGGAGAGAGCTTCAAGGTCTGATGGGTTTTTCCTTATGAAGTCTCTCGATTTCCAGCAGGACTTCTTCCAGTTGTTCGCAATCCCGCCGCGCTTTGCCATTGATACCGCTACTCTCGATCAGCGCTATCGCGACTTGCAGTCGCAAGTCCATCCCGATAAGTTCTCCCATCTTTCCGAGTCCGAGCAGCGTCTCTCTATGCAGTGGTCAACGCGCATCAACGAGGGTTATCAAACTTTGCGTAGTCCTTTGGCGCGTGGGCGTTACCTGCTTTCCTTGCAAGGTGTGGATACACAGGAAGAGACCAATACGGCGATGCCGCTGGAATTTTTGATGCAGCAGATGGAGTGGCGCGAAGCGTTGCAATATGCGCTTCAAGCCAAAGATATAGATGCGCTTGATGTGTTGAGTGACCGCAATCGAAAAGAGACAACCGGGTTGCAGCAGCAGTTGGGTGTGCAGATTGATGAATCAAACGACCTGCAAGCGGCAGCGGGCTCTGTGCGAAAATTGCGCTTCTTGGAAAAACTCGCGGAAGAAATTTCTTCCGCCTACGACGAAATAGACTCCTGATATGGCACTTCTTCAAATCTCCGAACCTGGCTTGAGCGCCGCACCGCACCAGCATCGTTTGGCGGTGGGTATTGACTTGGGGACTACAAACTCTCTCGTGGCGACGGTGCGCAACGGTATTAGCGTGGTGTTGAACGATGAAGATGGCGTGGCATTATTGCCCTCCGTGGTGCGTTATCAAACTGACGGCGCAGTTGAGGTGGGGCTCGCAGCGCAAGCAGTGCAAAGCGCAGACCCGCAAAATACGATTGTGTCAGTCAAGCGTTTCATGGGGCGCGGCCTGAAAGATGTGGGCGAGGTGATTGACCTGCCTTATCGTTTTGTGGATTCCCCTGGCATGGTGCAGTTACGCACTGTGGCGGGGGTTAAGAGTCCCGTTGAGATTTCTGCTGAAATTTTGAAAGTGCTGCGTGACCGTGCGCAACGTTCGCTGGGTGGCGAGTTGGTCGGCGCAGTCATCACCGTGCCAGCTTATTTCGATGAGGCACAACGTCAGGCCACCAAAGATGCCGCCAAGTTGGCAGGATTGAATGTGTTGCGCTTGCTCAATGAGCCGACCGCTGCTGCTATCGCCTATGGTTTGGATAATGCCTCCGAAGGCGTGTATGCCGTGTTTGATTTGGGTGGTGGTACGTTTGATATTTCTATTTTGAGATTGTCCCAAGGCGTGTTTGAGGTGCTGGCGACGAATGGTGATTCTGCCTTGGGGGGTGATGACTTTGACCAGCGTATCTATTGCTGGATATTGGAGAAGGCAGGATTGTCGCAATTAGATGCCAAAGATACGCGTCTGTTGTTGACCCATTCCCGTGCCGCCAAAGAGCAATTAACAGAACATACGCAGACAAAAATTACCGCAGTGTTGAGCCATGGCGAGGTGGTGGATGTCACCCTCACCCGGGATGTATTCTATGAAATGACGCAGAACCTGTTGACTCGCACCTTGCAACCCACACGCAAAGCTTTGCGCGATGCGAAGCTGACGGTTGAAGAAGTAAAAGGGGTGGTGATGGTGGGCGGCTCAACCCGTATGCCGCAAGTGCAACGCGCGGTTGCAGAACTGTTCAAACAAACACCGCTAACCAATCTTGATCCAGATAAAGTGGTCGCACTCGGGGCGGCGATTCAGGCGAATGTACTGGCCGGCAATCGCAGTGCGGATGATTGGTTGTTGTTGGATGTCATTCCTTTGTCTTTGGGCATTGAGACGATGGGTGGGCTGACTGAAAAAATTATTCCGCGTAACACCACCATCCCCAGTGCGCGCGCACAAGAATTCACCACCTACAAAGATGGTCAGACCGCAATGAGTATCCACGTGGTGCAGGGGGAACGTGAGTTGGTGGTGGATTGTCGTTCATTAGCCAAATTTGAATTGCGCGGTATTCCTGCGATGGTGGCGGGTTCGGCGCGGATTCGGGTGACGTACCAAGTTGATGCAGATGGCTTGTTAAGTGTGTCAGCGCGCGAGATGACCAGTGGTGTTGAATCAGCCGTGACCATTAAGCCGTCTTATGGTTTGAGTGAAGGTGACATCACTCGCATGTTGCAAGACGGCAATCAACATGCGCGTGACGACATGCAGGCACGCGCGTTGCGTGAGCAGCAGACCGAAGCGGGACAATTGTTGGAAGCCGTTGAAAACGCCTTGCAACAGGATGGAGAAACATTGCTTGATGCGCAGATGCAAGCGCGCATCCGAAACAGTATGGAAATGTTGCAAGGCGTATTAAATGGCAATGACCACCTTGCCATCAAGCGTGCTGTTGATGGGTTGAATCAAGCAACCGTCATGTTTGCGCAAGCGCGTATGGATCGCAGCGTGTCGCACGCTTTGAAGGGGCACAAGATGTCCGAACTGGAGAATTGAAGTGACTCAAATTATTGTGTTGCCGCATGAAGAGTTGTGTCCTAAAGGTGCGCTGTTTGAAGCCGCACCCGGCACTTCCATCTGCGATGCGTTGCTGGAAAATCACATCGAAATTGAACATGCCTGCGAAAAATCCTGTGCCTGCACCACTTGTCACGTCATCGTGCGCGAAGGTTTTCGCAGCTTGCAAGAAGCCACTGAACTGGAAGAAGACATGCTGGACAAAGCTTGGGGGCTAGAGCCGAACTCGCGCTTAAGCTGCCAAGCCTTGGTAGGCGCAACGGCGCTGGTGGTTGAGATACCGAAATACTCCATCAACATGACGAAAGAAGGGCATTCCAAATGAAATGGGTAGATGTTCGCGACATCGCTATTGCCTTGGCGGAGAAGTATCCTGAAGCGAATCCGCTCACGGTGAATTTTGTGCAACTGCATAACTACGTGGTTGCGCTAGAAGGTTTTGATGACGACCACACACGCGGCGGTGAGAAGGTATTAGAAGCGATTCAAGCGACGTGGATAGAAGAGGCTGAATGATGCTTAACCTTTGGCGCAAACTCTCTTATCGCTGGCTCTATTCTTTCGGGGTGCTTATCGTTATTGGCCTTATCGGTGGCGCTTTGTATTTGCAATATGGACTGCGTGAAGACCCTTGTCCCCTGTGCATGATTCAGCGTGTGGTGTTCATCGCTATCGGCGTGTTGTTCTTCGTTGCAGTCGTTCACAATGCAGGCCGCATGGGGCGTTGGGTGTATTCTACTTTGATCGCGCTCACCGCATTGGGCGGCGTGGCAGTTGCCTCGCGTCACATCTGGTTGCAACACCTGCCTAAAGATCAAGTGCCTGCCTGTGGCCCCGGTCTGGATTTCATGTTGCAGCACTTTCCGATGGCAGAAGTGTGGCAAGAATTGATGCACGGTTCTGGCGAATGTGCGACCAAAGGTTGGACGTTCCTTGGGTTAGGATTGCCTGAACTGGCGTTGATTTGGTATGTGATCTTGGGGCTCTTGGCGATTTTCATCGCGGTCAAAAAGCCTAGTCTCTAACGATACAGCGCTATCCGACTGAAGCAGATGTCTGCTTGCATTTTTCTGCCGATGGCGACAATGCCGAGCCGGCGCAGTTGACTCGTATCCAGTCCAAGCTGAATACGATGCGGCATGAAGTCGGCGAAGGGGAGGCGCAGCGTTTGCCAGTTTGTGTCGGCAATAAAGCTGTAGCGATACGATTGCCAAACCATTTGCGTATCGCCCGTCCGTAGATGCAGGTTATAGCGCTCATTATTTCCGCACACCTCGATTTCGATTCCCTCAAAGCCGGTAGCATCTAGCAATCCCTCTGCTCCTAAATCAAGACTGGCTTGCACGAAGCCGCCGTTGTTCTCTAGGCATACTTCGCCACTTAAACGTAGGCAGGGCTTTCCTGAAGCCACCGTTACCTGTAGATGAGCGTTCGAGATTCCACCCATGACGGTATCGGTCACTGCGCGCCATGGTTTGCCATTTTTAGCGTACGCATCTCCCCGCGCTCGGTCATCAATGAGGTAAGTCGAGTTTGCGTTCATCCGTGCAGGTGTTCAGCTCTTAAACCAAGATAACAAGGACTTCGATTTTTCTTCCTTTCCATTGGCGTTCGCGATGGTGCTAGCCACTTCGTTCAAGAAGGCATTCGCCTGAGCTGAGTTGAAATCGTACGGTTGAAACAAGCCATTTTCGCTGTAGCGCAAAATCATCTCGTTGTTGCTGCCATTGAAGGCAACGTAATCCATAGACCAAGTTGGGAACAGGCGTGCGCTGACTTCGCTGTAGTCAATCAATACACACTTGGAATGGCGTGGATCACCCGCGATGCGCAGATAAGTTTGATTCACATCGCGACGCTCACCTTCCAAGCATTGAAAAAAATAACGGTCGGAGTACATCAGCAAGCCCGTCACATGTTTGCTTTTGTTGTTGATTTTGGATTTCTCCAGAATCTGTTTGATGTCTGCGTCAGACATATCTTGTTTGGCATAACTGATGTAAATCAAGCGAACGAGCATGGTGAATCCTTTCTTGGGTTAAATGGTGCGAGGTGTTTTTTGTAGGCTGACCGGCATCTTCAAGGTGTGCATATCCCATTGCTCAAGCACTAAAACCTCATGCAAACAGGTTTCAAGAATGGCATGGGCTCGCTGTGCATCAGCGGCGATACATTTGTGAACGGCAGCATCGGTGTCCGTTTGATTGAGGCAGCTTTGTTGGTAGGCGAACAAGTCACGCAGGCCAATGATGTGTTTAGCCACTTGCGCGGGGCAAGCGCATTGATAGATTAAAGATTGATCGAGAATTCGACTCAGTTGGGTATCAGAGAATTGTGTTTTCATGAACGTTCTTTCTGTTGAGTTTGAATGTGGGCGCAGGCGACAGGTGTAGTGAATCCGCGCACTTGGATGTTTTCCGCGATAGGCGCTGTGATGAATTCAAAGCGGGCACGAGTGGCGGTATCTTGGGTGGATAAAATTTCACCGCCTTGGGCGAGCGAACAAAGCCTAGAAGCCATATGCACATGGGCGCCGATGACATCAAAATGCAGGTGCTCATGTGTGCCTAGTATTCCCGTCAACACCAATCCATCGCTGATGCCGATGCCAATTTCGATCTCGTCGATGCGGGGTAAAGCCTGTATTGCATGGGCGCATTTCAAAGCCAAGTGGCAACGTGCTGCCCCTTCAAATACCGCTAGCAATCCATCACCTGTCGTTTTCACCACCATGCCGTCATACGTACGAATGAGACGAGCTTGTTCCCCCAGTATGTGATTGAGTCGCGCAAAGTATTCCTGCGCAGAAAATTGAGTGATGTGGTGTGAGGAATTGCGAATGTCGGTGAACATCACGGTCATATCGAACAGTTCAGCATGGCCTGGTTCGGGTTGCTTGAAGATGCGGCGTAACCCACCCGTCGGTAAGAAACGTAAGAGATTGAGATGGTCCGCGTTGAGTTGCCGTGATTGATTCTGCGTGACCAGTTCCACTTGAACTTGCTTGGCAAGCGCATCCAGATCAATGGGTTTTTCAATCAGTGCATTGATGTGCCCAGCTTGAAGCAGATAGTCAAACGCCTTTTTTTGGACACCTGGACTGACGATGACCAGCACATGCAGTGTGGGGTGGTCTTGCTTGATGCGTTCCAAAAAGCCGAAAGGCGGTTCATCCGTGGTGTGATGATTCAACAGCACTATCCCACTGACGCTCGGTAGCGGCGTACTTTCTAGCGGGTTGATATTTTCGTGGGCATGCAAGAAGCAACCTTCTATTCGCGCAATGCGTTCCACCAATAAAGAGCGCGTGTAGGCACTGCTGTCCACGATAAGGATGCCGATGTTTTGTTGCCTCGGATTGTCGAAGGAGGCAGGCATCATTTTTGATTCACGGCTTCACACAAGGGCATTCTTACAGGAAGCACAGGTGTTTGAGCCGTGGTGAGCAAGCCGCAAGTGTCGTAGCCATTTGCGCGCAAGTGATTTTTGATGGCAGCAAGGTCTGGTGAGGAGAGCTGGGGTGTTTTAGCCAATACCCATGCGTATTTTCGGCTGGGATGGCCGACCACGGCATAGCGATAATCAGAGGCGAGATCAATCACCCAATAATCACCGCCAAATTGATAACGCCAGCCGAACAGCTTCACAAACGTCACTTCCAACTTGGCATTGCTCACCGTGTCCACGATGCGCGCTTGCCCTGCTGATTCTGAAATCTCACCTGTTTTGGTCGTACAACGATTGATGACCGAAATCGCCCCATCCTGGAGTGCGTATTCCGCCGTGACATCGCGCACACATTGACGTTGAAAGAATTGCGGGATGCTGGCGATCTCGTACCACTTGCCGAGATAGCGATCTAGATCGACATGTTCAACGGTGGCAAGCGTTTGTGCCAAAGTCATCGAGGGAAGCAGCAACAGCAGACTGAAGAATGTTTTGTAATTTCGCATGGGGACTAATTTCAGTTAGAGGGGAAAGAGGGAGATGCAGCGCAAGCATCGCGCCAGTGATTGACTGCATCGCGCAGATCTGTGAGCGGTCCCATCAGCGCAACACCGTCAATGGAGGGAGGCTGTTTCAACACGCCCGAGCCACCTGCCCACAACGCGACATGCGCAGGGATCGCAGCACGCGCCTGTTGCAATCCGGTTTTGACTTGCGTTGCAGGCATGGCTTCGCTAAAGGAAAGGACAACGATGTCGGAGCGATGCGCGGCCACTGCCGCGACGATTTCTTGCGTGGGAGTTTGTACGCCTAAATTGACACAGCTCGCGCCAGATAAACTCAACGTTGCTTCGGCCATCATCAGTCCTAGCGCGTGTTCTTCCCCGGGCAGTGTCGTCAGTAGCACGCGAGGCGAGGCATCAGGATCGCGCATCGTGGAGATGGCATTGCGTAAAACATGGGTGAGCTGCTCGCTGTAGAGATGTTCTTCAAAAATGCGTATCTCGCCGCGCATCCAAGATTCCCCCACCAGTTGGTTGAGTGGGGTGATTGTCTTGGACAAAAAATCATCCAACCCCTGTTCAAGCAGTGCGCGCCCCAAAGCGATGCGCAGTGCAGATGCCTTATGCCCCTTAATGAGATCAATAAATTGCACGACATGCGCCGGATGATCCGCGATATGGGTTTGTGCGTCGGCAAGCAGTACATCGAGTTCGCTTGCGGTGAGTCCAACTACCTTGGAGGGGCGCAAGCCATTGCCTATCAAGCGCTTTATCAGTCGGAGTTGCTCGACCTGCGAGTGCGGGTAGAGGCGTTCATCGCGTTCTGCACGCACAGGCGCAGGAAAACCATAGCGTTTTTCCCATACGCGCAGGGTATCTTTGCCGATGCCAGTTTCGCGTTCTACCGTGGCGATGTCGAAAAATTGATGAGTTGTTTGCATGTGTTGTCCTAGACAAGTTTGACAATTAAAACAGAATTAGCCTATTCTTGCATCGAAATATAAAAATTGTCTAGGACGTGATGATGAAAAACGGTGCTTCAACCTTACAAATCGCAGTAATTGGCTCGGGTATTTCAGGGCTGGCAGCCGCCTATCGTCTAGGACAGCTCGGCCATCAAATCACCTTGTTCGAGGCGGCAGACTACTTTGGTGGCCATACGCACACAGTGGATGTGACGCTCGGCGGCGTGACTTATGGCGTGGATACCGGCTTTTTGGTGTTCAACCACAAGACCTATCCTAATCTGGTCGATCTGTTTCAAGCGTTGCATGTTGAAACCGTCGCTACCGATATGTCGTTCTCGGTCAAGTTGCCATTGGCAACGCGTACGCTGGAATGGTCGGGTGGCAGCTTGGATACGGTGTTCGCGCAGCGTCGCAATCTTTTCAATTCACGCTTCATCCGCATGTTGCGCGACATTCTGCGTTTCAATGAAGCCGCAACTGCACTGGCGCACAAGCCTCAACATCCAGCCCATGCCGCGTCGCTGGGCGACTATTTGCAAGAACATCACTACAGTGCCGAATTCCGCGATTGGTATCTGCTCCCCATGGCGGGCTGTATCTGGTCATGCCCGACTGCGCAGATGATGGCGTTTCCCCTTTCCACCTTCGTGCGTTTTTGCCACAACCACGGGCTGTTGCAAGTGAATGGCAGACCACAATGGCACACGGTGAAAGGCGGCGCGCGCCAATATGTGGACAAGATACTCGCCACCATCCCAGACCAGCGATTGAACTGCGCAGTCCACGCAGTGACACGCATTGATGACGGTTCAAAAAAACAGATTCGTGTCGAGAGCGATGCCGGCACGGAGTATTTCGACCATGTGGTGATGGCTGGGCATAGCGATCAATCCTTGCGCTTGTTGCAAGACGGTTCAGACGATGAGCGACGCCTACTGTCTGCTGTTGGCTATCAAGCTAACCGTGCTGTGTTGCACACCGACGAGACTTGCTTGCCCGCAAATAAAAAGACGTGGTCGGCATGGAATTACCAAAGCAGGAGTGGGGCAGAGCCGCAGGTGTGCGTGCATTACCTCATCAACAAGCTGCAACCGTTGCCGTTCAAAGAGTCGGTCATCGTTTCATTGAATCCCATCGACGCCCCTGACCCCGCCAAAGTGATTGCAAGTTACGACTACGCGCATCCTGTCTTCGACGCTGTGGCGATCGCTGCGCAAGGCGAGTTGGAGCAGATCCAAGGTGTGCATAACACTTGGTTCGCGGGGGCTTGGACGGGCTATGGTTTCCATGAGGATGGTTTGAAATCAGGCTTGGCTGTGGCGCGCGGCATTGCGGCATTGGGAGCGCGTCATGTCTAGCGCACAACTCTGCTTTGGTAACGTGCATCACACCCGCTTAAGTCCGGCGCGCAACAGTTTCAACTACGGCGTGTATTTTTTGCGCCTGCCTTTGCGTGAATTAGATAATCAACCGATACCGGCCAAGCTGTTTTCGCGTAACCGCTTCAATCTTCTATCACATCACGAAAAAGACCACGGTGATGGTAAGCAACCTTTGTTGCAATGGATAGATTCATTACTCAAGTCGCAAGGTATTCACGATGCCGAGGGTGAAGTGTGGTTGCAGACTTTTCCGCGCGTGCTGGGTTATGTCTTCAATCCCGTGTCGTTCTGGTTTTGCCATCGCCGTGACGGCGAATTGCGCGCCATTTTGTGCGAAGTCAGCAACACTTTCGGCGAGCGTCATTGCTACTTGTTGGATGAGGGCGGGCCGATTGCGAACGCCACGGAAATGAGCGCGCACAAGATTTTTCATGTCTCGCCATTCTGTGCAGTGGAAGGGAGCTATCGCTTCCAGTTCATCAAAAATCAACGTGCTGAACATGAAGACACTTTGGCGCGCATCGACTACTACACCGACGCCGGCGCGTTGCTGCTCACCAATATCAGCGGCAGTTCACGTCCGCTGTCGGATGCCAACATCGTGCTGGCGCTGCTGCGCTACCCCTTGATGACCTTCATGGTCATCGCTCGCATCCATTGGCAGGCGCTCAAGTTGTGGATCAAGCGCGTGCCTTTCTATCGCAAACCCACTCCCCCTTTTACGGAGGTAAGCAAATGAACACACAAACGCTGACTGCCAATCAAGTCGTGTCCCAACGTGCATCGCAAGCAATGAATCTGCAAGGCTATCCATCCCGGGTGCGCTTCATTCTGAAGCTACTGAGCCAACTCAAACACGGCGCGTTGCATTTGCAATTGCCGGATGGTCAGTCCGCCCATTTTGGTGATGACTCTTATCCCATCACCTTGCATCTACGCAATTGGACGATGTTCGATGCGGTGATGAAGTCGGGCGACATCGGCTTTGCCGAGACCTATATAGCGGATGGCTGGACGACTGACAATCTAGCTGGCTTGATTGAGCTATTCATCCGCAATCGTGACCAAGTCGAATCTCTCATCTATGGCACATGGTGGGGCAATCTGCTGTATCGCATCCGCCATCTGTTTCATCGCAATAGTCGTAGTGGCAGTCGCAAGAACATCCACGCGCACTATGACATCGGCAATGATTTCTACCGTCTGTGGCTGGATCCCTCGATGACTTATTCCAGTGGCTTGTTCGACCACACGAACACGGACGATCTGCACGCGGGGCAACTCGCCAAGTACCGTCGTATCGCACAGCAACTGAAATTGCAGCAGGGCGACAGCGTGCTAGAGATCGGTTGTGGCTGGGGTGGATTTGCGGAAGTCGCGGTGCAAGAGGCTGGGGTGCGTGTCACGGGGCTGACGCTTTCCACCGAGCAACTGCAATTTGCCGAACAACGCTTGGTCGCTGCGGGGCTGACTCGGCACACCGATTTGAAGTTGATGGACTACCGCGATTGCAATGGCGAGTTCGATGCCATCGCCTCCATCGAGATGTTCGAGGCGGTCGGCGAAGCCTACTGGCCTAACTACTTTGCGTGCATCGCGCGCAACTTGAAGCAAGGTGGCCGCGCTTGCATTCAAACCATCGTCATTGCCGATGAGCTATTCGAGCGCTATCGCAACAGCACAGACTTCATCCAGCAGTACATCTTCCCCGGTGGCATGTTGCCATCGCCTCAAGTGTTCCGTGCGCAAGCAGAAAAACAAGGCTTGAAGGTGGTGGATGAGTTCTCTTTTGGGCTGGATTACGCACGCACACTGGTTGAGTGGCGCAGCGCATTCCACGAGAAGTTGCGCCAAGTGCGCGCGCAAGGTTTCGACGAACGCTTCGTACTCACCTGGGAGTTTTACTTGTGTTACTGCGAGGCCGCCTTCCGTGCAGGAAGCACCAACGTGATGCATTTCACTTTGGAAAAAGCATGAGTCGAGTCATTGCCACCGTCATCGCCCTGTTGATGCTGTGTAGCGGGACGGTACACGCAGATGGCTTTACTGTTCAGCAAGAACTTGAACAAGCTCATCTGCTTGGGAAGGGGAGCTATCGTTGGCTAGGTATCAAGTTGTATGAGGCTTACCTGTGGCAAGAAAAGAAGGGGCGTGCCGACATTGCTTTGCTTGATGGGCGATTCGTTCTGGAACTGGTGTACGCGCGAGAACTGCAAGGAGAAAAAATCGCAGCCTCCAGCATAGAGGAGATACGCAAGCTCAATCTAGGTTCGCCAGAGCAGCACACCGCATGGTTGAGTCTGATGCGACAAGTGTTTCCCGATGTGCAAGCGGGCACGCGCTTGAGCGGTGCGTATGATGCAGGTCGGGGCGTGCGCTTCTATCGAGATGGCGTTTTGCTCAAAGAAATCAACGATGCTGAATTTGCGCGCGCCTTCTTTTCTATTTGGCTGGATGAGCGCACCAGTGCGCCGCGCTTGCGTAAGCAGTTATTGGGGCAGACATCGTGATGACCTTGCGCCGAAGTGATTTGTGGCACTACGGCTTGTTCGGCTTACCACTGGCCTTGGTGGCTTTACCCATCTATGTCTATGTGCCGCAGTTCTATGCCAGTCAGCTGGGTCTGTCGCTGGCGATGATAGGCGCTATCCTGCTCTTCGCACGCGTGCTGGATGCCTTCATTGATCCGCTCATCGGCGTGTGGCTGGACACCCAGCAACACGGCTATGCACAGGCCATCGTGCTGTCGCTACCGTTGCTGGCGTTGGGGTTCGTGGCTCTGTTCCATCCTCCGAGTGTGATTGGAATGCAGGCGATGGCATGGTTTCTGGCTAGCCTCGTCGTGGTCTATCTGGGCTACAGCTTGGCCAGTATCAGCTACCAAAGTTGGGGCGCAGCGCTGACCCAATCGCGTGAACAGCGCGCCTCAATTACGGCGGTGCGCGAAGTGTGTGCTTTGCTCGGCGTCATCATTGCTGCCGCATTACCCACTTTCACCTCGATCAGCATGCTGTCTACCTTCTTTGTGTTGGCGCTCCTGTTCGCCGCTTACTTTTTGTTGCGCCGCGCCCCGCAAGTCGCTCCTCTGCGCCACCAAGGTGTGGGGTTAGCAGGTTTGCTGCGTCCATTGAGCAATGTGTACTTTCGTTGGTTATTTGCAGTATTCATGTTGAACGGCATCGCAGCCGCTATCCCCGCCACCTTGTTCCTGTTCTTCACCCAAGATCGTTTGCAACTCGCGCCCTACGCCGGTGGATTTTTGATTCTGTATTTTTTGGCCGCCGCACTGTCCATGCCGCTGTGGGTCGCCATCGCAAAACGTAAAGGTGAAAAGCAAGCTTGGCTGTTGGCGATGGGGCTCGCCATCGCCAGTTTCGCGTGGGCATATTTTTTAGGCGCTGGCGACATCGCTGCATTTGCCTCCATCTGCATCTTGTCTGGCGCAGCACTTGCCGCTGATCTTGCCTTGCCTCCTGCCTTACTCGCGGCAGTGATTGGGAAAGCCAATCATGTTGGCAAACATGAGGGGGCGTACTTCGGTTTGTGGAACTGGGCGACAAAATTGAATCTAGCTTTGGCGGCAGGCATCTCATTGCCGCTTTTGCAGTGGCTGGGTTATCAAAATGGCACGACCGATGAGGTCGGCTTACAGGCGCTGGCAGTGGGCTATGCGCTGTTGCCCTGTGTCTTGAAACTAGGCGCCGCAGTGTTGCTGTGGCGTGCACCATTGGAAGGAATTTAACCGTGAAGGAGATGCAAAATGAATTGGCGAAATTACGTGGCACTAACAGTGGGGATGCTGATGTTATCTGCTTGTAGCACGACCGATATGGCGCTGTACGCCAAAGAGAAACCCGCGCTGGATATGCAGCAGTATTTCAATGGTACGGTCGATGCGTGGGGCATGTTCCAGAATCGCAAAGGCGAAGTGGTGAAACGTTTCAACGTAGTCATCCAGTGCAGTTGGCAAGGTGATGTCGGCACACTGGATGAGGATTTCATCTATTCGGATGGCACTAAACAAAAACGGGTTTGGACATTGAAGAAGCAGGCGAATGGACAGTACATCGGTACGGCAGCTGATGTGGTGGGTGAGGCGGTCGGTATCGTGTCTGGCAATGCACTGAACTGGAAATATGTGCTGGCGTTGCCGGTGGATGGCGAAGTCTACAAGGTGAACTTTGATGATTGGATGATCCTGATGGACGATCAAGTGATGCTGAATCGTGCGGTGATGAGCAAGTTTGGCTTCAAGCTGGGTGAGGTCACCTTGTCATTCCGCAAACGGCTATGAATCCCAGACTTAAAGATTGGCGCGGGCAACGCGTGTGGATCATCGGTGCATCGAGCGGCATCGGTGCTGCCTTGGCGCATGAGTTGCGTGAGCGTGGGGCAAAGCTGGCCTTGTCCGCGCGTAACGGATCGGCGTTGCAGTTGCTTGCGGCGGAGGACGTGAGTGCGTTGGTGTTGCCATTCGACATCACGCAAGCGGCAGGCGCGCTGCGGGCGCGCGATGAGATATTGGCGACATGGGGCGGCATTGATTTGGTGCTGGTCGTCGCGGGCACGTATCAAAAGATGCGCGCCGATGATTTCGATCTGACGGCGGCCAAGCAACTGGTGGAAACGAATCTGAATGGGACATTGAATTGTCTTGCTGCGGTGTTGCCGACTTTGCTCGCGCAAGGTCGCGGGGGGATTGGCATCGTCGCATCGGTCGCCGGGTTGAGCGGCTTGCCGCAAGCCTTGATCTACGGCCCGACCAAGGCTGCGCTCATCAATCTGTGCGAATCCCTTTATCTTGACCTGCATGCGCGCGGCATTGCGGTGTATCTCATCAACCCCGGATTTGTTGCGACACCGCTGACCGCCAAGAACGACTTCACTATGCCCGCGCTGATCTCGGCAGAAACGGCAGCGCAGCAGATCGTGCGCGGTATCAAACGCGGCGATTTCCATATTCACTTTCCGCGCCGCTTTACCAATTGGCTGCGTGTGTTGCGACTCTTGCCGTACCGACTCTATTTTTGGCTGATCCATAAAGGGACTGGACTATGACGAATCGAACTGCGTTGGATTGCGTGCTGCATTTCTTTGAGCACGTATCCCCGCAAAGTGTGAAGGAGATCGCAGCGTTATACGACGCGGATGCTTACTTCAAAGACCCATTCAATGAGGTGCGCGGACACGCCAACATCATTCACATCTTTGAGCACATGTTCAACCAGGTGGATGCACCACGCTTCATCATCAAGCAATCCCTCTTGCAAGATGCTGATGCATTCATCGTGTGGGATTTCGAATTTAATCTTCGCGGCACAAAAAAGTCGCAAACGATTCACGGCGCTTCCCATGTGCGATTCAATTCAGCAGGGAAGGTGCAATACCATCGCGATTACTGGGATGCGGCGGAAGAGTTGTATGAAAAAATTCCCGTGTTGGGAAATCTGATGCGCTTCATCAAACGCAAAGCGTGTGGTTAATCTAAAAGGAGATGAAAATGAAAACCTTGTTTATGTTCTTTGCACTGACACTCTCACCGATGGTTTATGCGGCGAATTGTTCCCCCTTGCTTGATCGCACCATCACCACGTTGCAAGGCAACAAAATCAATCTGTGCGAATACGCAGGCAAGCCCATCCTTGTGGTGAACACGGCGAGCAAATGCGGCTATACCCCTCAGTTTGAAAAGCTGGAGGCGATGTACAGCCAATACCGTGAGCGCGGTCTATTGGTGATAGGTTTTCCTTCTAACGACTTCCGTCAGGAATTGTCTAGCAACGGCGAGATCGCTAAATTCTGCAAGCTCACCTATAAAGTGAAGTTCCCAATGAGCGAACCCTCCAGCGTGACTGGCGCACAGGCGAACCCCCTGTTCAAGGCATTGGCTCAATCAACAGGGGAAGCGCCCAGTTGGAATTTTCATAAATACCTGATCGCGCCCGATGGCAAGACCGTGCATAGCTTTGCGACCGCTGTTGAACCAGACGAAGAACAGGTGATGAAAGTTTTACTGCCAATGTTGCGTTGAGCACTTATGCCACGCGGTGTCGCGAAATCGGATCTGCCACAGAAGTGTTGTGCCGTGTGCGGCAGACCTTTTGTGTGGCGCAAGAAGCTAGCGCGTGATTGGAAACAGGTGCGCTACTGCTCGGAACGTTGCCGACGCCACCGTTCTAAAGTGGAGAACGAGGGATGAGTGAATGCAGTCTGACGCATGCATAAAAAAAGCAGGCCGCAGCCTGCTTTTTTGCTGACAGACAGTTTGGTCTATCAGTCTTCAAAGCGTTTAATCATGATCCTGCGCAGCAGATTGTCTTTCACGACGAACTGGTGATACAGCGCAGCGGCGACGTGGAACACCACCAGCAGCACCATGATGCCGATGAACAGTTCATGGAATTCTTTGGCGGGGACTTTGTGGAAGTCTGGGATGAGACTTGGGTCGTTCGCCTTGAATGCCTCCAGCAAACCAGAGGTAACCACGGTGATGAAGCCAGAAACTGCCGTCGCTAGTACAACCAGATTCAATCCCAAATGAGTGAGTGACGCGACCTTGTTCAACAAAGGATTTGCGTTCGCATCGGCGGGCGCGCCATCTTTTTTGCGAAACCAAATGCGTACCAGTGTCAGAATTAGAATCAGGTCGCCGATGATGAAGTGTACGGGATACATCGCGAGTTTGCCCGCTGCGTCTTTGCTTTCTGCGACTTCATGCCCCAGATAAAAAGCGATGAGGATGAGGATGAAGATTACCCAGTGCATGAGGGCGGTGCGTTTGCTGTATTGCTTCATGGTTTATTCCTATAGTTAAAAAGCCCGCGCATTTTAGCGGATTGAGGGATGAATTTAGATTGTCCAGATGAGAAATTTTTAAGCCACAACTTAATCCCCATTTTTCAAAGGAGAAGACAGGTCATGTTTTGAATGGGGGCGGAGAAGTGAATGCGCTTGTTGCTCCATTGCGTAAGAATGAAAATTTAATTAGAGCGTGCTGAAAGGAATTTGAAGCGTGGCAACCAATCCGCCCCCTTCGCGTTGCGCCAGTGTCAGTTGTCCTTGATGTGTTTGTGCGGCACGCTCCACGATGGCCAGTCCCAATCCAGAACCGCTGGCATCGCTGCGCGCACTTTCCAATCGCACGAAGGGGCGTTTAGCCGACTCCAGATGTTCGCTGGAGATACCTTCTCCGCGATCACTCACGCTAATAAAAAAATGCGTTGCGTCGTGGTGCAAGCGCACGTCGATTTCGCCACCGCCGTATTTCAATGCATTTTCAAGCAAATTAGCCACGGCGCGTTTGAGGATGAGCGGGCGTACATTTTGTGGCGCGAATGCGGACAAATCTAACCGCAACGAATGAGCGCGGGTTGTGTAGGGATGCGCTACTTCTTGCACAAGCGCGGCGACATCACAGTGTTGTGCAAGTTCATGCGCGTCCAATCGTGCGTAATCGAGAAACTGTTGGATGATGCCGTCCATCTGTGTGACATCGGCATGCAGGTCGTTGCGCAATTGTTCGTCTTGGCTCATTTCGGCGGCTAGTCGAATTCGCGTTAAAGGCGTGCGCAGGTCGTGCGAGATACCCGCCAGTACCAAAGCGCGTTCGCGTTCATTGGCCGCAAGGTCGGCTGACATTTGATTGAAGGCATGCGACACGGTGGCCATTTCTTGCGTGCCATTTTCAGGAAGTGGACTGTGCGCTTTACCTTGGCCTAATTGTTGTGCGGCTTGTGATAAACGTTTTAGTGGCAATGCCACTTGGCGCGCGATGAGGTAAGCGCCAATCAAGGCAAACCCCAGCGCCACTGCGCCAAATAAAAGAATCATGCGTGACATCGGCTGTTCCACGCGTGTGCGCGGAATGGCGACCCAAAATTCATCTTCACCGATACGAAAGCTCACCCATAAATCGGCGATGCCGTGACGCTGCGAGGCAAAGCGTGTGTCTTGCCCTAACTTGGCGCGCACCTGCGCCACCATCAAAGTGAGTTCGCGCGTGTCGGTCTCTAGTGCCGTCATTGCATCGGTCGGCTCTGCAATTTCTACACGCATACCTTCAGCAGCGCGCAACTCCGCCAGTAATGCGCCACGCCATTGCGGTGCAGCAGACAAAATGGCGGCGCGCGTTAAGTTGATGGTGGACACGACTAACTGTGCATTTTGTTGTGCGCGCGGCGCTTCGGAGGCGTGGCGAAACATCCACGCCAAGGTGAAGATGGACAGCAAAATGAGCGCCGTGATGAGTAAAAAAGCGCGCGTGAGCAAAGTCTGGGGGCGTAACGTCATGCTTTGCTTCCGTCAGGCACAAAGACATAACCATGTCCACGCACGGTTTGAATAAAGCGCGGTGCATCGGTGTCAGGTTCGATCAACTTACGCAGACGCGAAATCTGCACGTCAATCGCACGATCTAATGGCTCGTGGTCGCGCCCGCGCGAGAGTTCCATTAGCTTGTCGCGCGACAACGGATGGCGTGGGTGCGTCACCAAGGCATTGAGCAAAGCGAATTCACCGGTGGTGAGTTGCACGCGGGTGTCGCCGCGTTTTAACTCGCGTGTCGCTAGGTTCAATTCACAATCGCTGAAGCTGATCATTTTTTCTTCAAGCGCAGGTGCGCCAGCAGGCTGCCCATTCTTGCGGCGCAATACGGCGTGGATGCGCGCCACCAATTCGCGCGGGTTGAAAGGCTTGGGAAGATAATCGTCCGCACCCATCTCTAATCCGACAATGCGGTCTATCTCATCGCCTTTTGCAGTGAGCAGAATCACTGGTACGTTTTCGCCAGCACCACGCAAGCGCCGCAGGATGGAAAGCCCGTCTTCTTTGGGCAACATCAGGTCGAGTATCAGCAGATGGAAACGTCCGATGCGCAGTGCGTTATCCATTGCCTCGCCATCCGCTACCGCTTTGGTGGTAAAGCCCTGTTCCGTCAAATAGCGCAGCAACAAATCGCGCAAGCGAATGTCGTCGTCGATGATAAGAATTGAGTGTTGGGTGTCCATAGCGTAATCATAAACGCAAACAAACTCGGAAGTCGTCATACCAGCGAAAGCCGGTATCCAGCTTGGAACATCAAGTTCCTTGCGTAGCAAGGGCAAAGCCATTTTTAATAAAACCACTGGATACCGCTCTGACCGAAGGTCGTTTTATCTTGAGCCTGTCGAAAGGTCTATATGACTGCTCAATGGCTTGTTACAAACGGTTACAAAACACGGCTTGCATCACACACTCCACTTACAATCCAAGTCCATTATCCTCACCACGCCAATGAGGCGGATTTGGGGCAAGCCCCCAGGAGAAATACCATGAATGCCATTGTTAAATCACTGATCGCCGTTGCCATCACTGCTTCGTTCAGCATGAATGCCATGGCGGATGATGACAAAAGAGATTCGCGTGAACAGAAGCGCGACAGGTTTGAACAGATGCGCCCTGCGGAACGCCAAGACATGCGTCATGAGATGCGCAGAGAACGTGAGGAAGTTGCACCCCATGAGCGTCGTGAGATGCGCGATGAAATGCGCGAACGTTTTGAACACATGTCCCCACATGAGCGCCGTGAGATGCGCGAAGAGATGCGCCACCGCAGCCAATACGGTCGCGGACGCTACTACGCATCAAGCAATGTAGGAGGCGCACACATCGTATTCGGCGGGGAAGATGGTCGTTTAGCTATTCAAAGCGTTGAATTTTTACTTGGGTTTTAAGCCAAGCTAACGCACCCAACCCCGCCACGCGCCCACTGGCAAAGCACCCTGTCAGCAAGTAACCGCCAGTAGGCGTTTCCCAATCCAACATTTCGCCCGCGCAGAAGATGCCGGGCGATTTTTTTAGCATCAGATTCGCGTCGAGCGATTCAAAGGTGACGCCACCTGCACTGCTGATGGATTCAGCTAATGGACGAGTGGCAATGAGTTTGAGGGGCAAGGCTTTGAGGGTGGCGGCGAGTAGCGAGGCGTCGTTCATCTGCGCTGCACTCAAGGTTTCGCGCAACAGGTTCGCCTTCACGCCTTTCAATCCCAAGCGGCTTTGCAAATGGCTGGACAGGGAGCGTGAGCCGCGCGGGTGTGCTACTTCGGCAAACACTTTTTCGGCGGTCCAATCAGGCAGTAAATCTAGATGTAATGTGGCGCAGCCATTGCGCGCTATCTCGTCGCGCAGAGGGGCGGAGAGTGCGTAAATCAATCCGCCTTCGATGCCGTGCGTGGTGATGAGGCATTCGCCTTGTTTGCGTACCGCGCTAAAACTGGCGGCGACCGATTTAAGCGGCTCACCGACAAAGCGTTCGCGGAAGTACGCGCTCCAAGGCACATCGAAGCCGCAGTTGGACGGGCGCAGCGGTGCGATGTCGATACCGCGTTGCGCGAGCAGCGCTACCCACGCACCGTCCGAGCCCAGTTGTGGCCAACTGCCGCCGCCAAGGGCGAGGATGACGGCATCCGGTTTGATTCGAGCGAGGAGGATTCCGTCTGCGCTAATTTCGCCTGATTGTTCACTAGGCTTAAACCCCTCCCAACCTCCCCTTTTCAGGGGAGGGGCTGGCTCTGCTCTCCCCCTGACAAGGGGGAGTTGGAGGGGGTTGGTTCCTGTGTTTGTTGGTGTGAAAAAACACAACGCCCCTTCATCATCCCAGCCCACCCAACGATGTCGCATGTGGAATTGAACGCCGTTCTCACGCAAGCGATGTAACCAAGCGCGCAATAACGGCGCGGCTTTCATGTCGGTGGGGAACACGCGGTTGGATGAGCCGACGAATGTCGCGATGCCGAGCCCGTGTATCCACTCGCGTAAAGCGTCGGGTGGGAACGCGTTGAGTAGCGGTTCGATGTGCGCTTGGCGTGCAGCATAGCGCGTGACGAATTCAGCGAAGGGTTCGGCGTGGGTGATGTTCATGCCGCCTTTACCCGCCATTAAAAATTTACGCCCCACGCTGGGCATCGCGTCATACACGTCAACATGTATGCCCGCTTGCGATAGCACGTCGGCGGCCATTAGCCCCGCAGGGCCGCCGCCAATGATGGCGACGGTGTGTGTGGTGTTGCGAAAATTCAAAGGGTCACTCCACGGCGTGCCGCCATGCTGTGGCCGATGGCGCGCAGTTGCGCTTCATTGAGCAAAGTCGCCGCCAAGGGGAGTAGCGTTTTATTTTCCTGCGAAATGTGTTTGGCATACACGGTGATGAAGTGTTGAACGATGCCAGCATCGAGCGTTTGTACTTGCGCTTCCGCTATGTTCAGTAGCAAGGGGTGCAAGCTTTGCCACGCCGCTTCCAGCACAATATGTTCTTGTACTAAACGGGTGATGAGTATGCTTGCAACGGCGTTGTGTGTGTTGAGGAGTTGCGGAAATAAATCTTGCTCTTCATCTTGGTGATGAAACAGGCCTGCGCTATCGAAGAAACGCAAGATGGCGCGCGCGGCTTGCACGGTTCGCTCGTCGCATCCTCGTTGTGTGATGTGTCGCGGCAAGTGATGCAGGGTCACACATTGCGCTTCGATTCTGCCGTGACACGCGCGCAGCATTTGCAAAGGATGATCGAAGGAGGGGGCAGTGGCGTTACCGAGTAAGGAATTCATCGCAGGGCTCTATAAAGTGAGGAGTGGATCGTGTGTCATCGCAGTGGCCACAATATAGGAGAAAGTGAGCAGTGCGGCTAGCCATGCAAGTAGCCGAGTGCGCGGTGTTTTGGCGAAACGGAATGCCACCATGCCGAGGCCGATGTAAAACAACAACGCGATAATTTTGGCAGTCAACCACGGTGAATTCATCGGCGAGTAACCCAGTTGAATAGCCAGTAATACAGCGCTGACAAGCAATACGGTGTCCACAGTGTGCGGTGCAATCTTCACCCAACGCTGTTGCATGATAGGTGAGCCGCGCAGCCGCCAAATGCCGCGCAGGAAGAACAAGCTGAAGCTGAAAACGACGCAGCTGATGTGAATGGTCTTCAACATCATTTTTTAAGTTCGCTATCGAGTCGCGCTTGCGCATGAGCCTGAGCCTTGTCGTAGATGAAGGAAAGGTCTTCCACGCTCACGTCGAATACGCCATCCATCTGTTCCAACGCCCATTGCATGTCTGCTTGTTCGGGGATGACACTAGGCTCTGGCTTGGGGGTGATAGGAGGTGCGGGGCGGGTGGGATACTGTCTGCCGGGGATGAGATTGTTGATGACCAAGGCGAGCGACAATGCAATGAGAATGTTCGCGATGACAATCACCGCCACCCCTTGCCAGCCCATCTCGTGAAACTGTCCAGCAGCCAATACCAGCGTCAATGCGGTGGCGGCTCCGGGCGGGTGTAAGCAGTTCAAGAAGTGCATCAGGAATATGGCAATGCCGACAGCCATGCCTGCCGCCAAGACTTGATCGGGGATGAGAAGACTACATGCCCAACCTGCAAGAGCAGAGAAAAGATGACCGCCCACCAGATTCCACGGTTGTGAGAAAGGGCTATGCGGAGCGGCGAACAACAATACGGCAGAGGCCGCCATCGAAGCTAACAACATTAATGGGTAGTCATGCTGTGGGGCGATATACAGCAACCACGCCAGTAGCATGATGGCGATACCGCCCGCGAAGCCACTACGGATTTTTTCTGCTAAAGAGGCTGCGCTTTTTTGCGGGGCGAATGACCTGATGAATGACTGGATACTCATTTCTTTAGCTTCGCTTTTGTGCCGGGGAGTAAATCAGCCAAGGTGTTGCCATCCAGCGTGTCCATGAATGCTTTTTGCGCGTTGAAGAATAATTTCATTAGGCGGCAACTCGGCAACAACGGACAGCAATCTGGGGATGCGTCTTCCTTCATGCAATACACCAGCGCGAGATTACTTTCCATTAAGCGCACCACATCGCCCACCACGATTTCTGAAGCATCGCGTGCCAGTCGAATGCCGCCGTTGCGCCCCCGTTCACTGATGACCACGCCCGCCGCAACTAACTGCATTACAACTTTCATCAAGTGGGTTTTAACGATGTCGAAAGATTCGGAGACTTCTGCGATGGTGGCTGGTTCGTTTTTCTGCCCTAGATAAATCAGGGTGCGTAGCGCGATGTCGGTAGTGAGATTGAGTTGCATAAGGGATGCTGATTCTTCGGAAGATTTTTATAGGCAGGCATTTTGCCGCATATTTCATTCGATTCATAATACATTCAAAAGTATTGCATCTTTGTTTGAAAGGGAATACATTGCTTAAAAATGAATCAATTTATTTTTATCGTTCGTATGGATTTCGCTATGTTCAAAAATTTCACCGCTGCACCCCATCGCGTCATGTTCTTCGGAGGCGCGATTCAAAGCCTTGCCGTCATGTTGTGGTGGACACTGGAATTGGCGACGCGCTATGGCATCGTCGGACAGCCTATCAGTTGGAGCATCGCACCGAGTGCGGCACATGCCTTTCTGATGATCTACAGTCTGTTGCCGTTTTTTATGTTTGGCTTCTTGATGACGACTTTCCCGCGCTGGATGGCGGGTAAAGAAATCCCATCCAAGCGCTATGTCACTGCATTCGGTTTCATGTTCTTGGGTGCTGTGTCGTTTTATGTTGGCATGGTTGTCAGCGTGGCTATCTTGGTGGTGGCAGTCGCATTTGCGTTGGCTGGGTGGGGGATCGCGCTGTATGCCCTGATACGCGTGTTGTTGGATACACGCCCCGGCGATAAACGTCACCCCATCGTATTGTCTATCGCGCTTGCAATGGGATGGTGTGGGCTGGCGAGTTTTCTGGGTTGGTTGCTTACCGACCAATCTGCCTTCTTAAACTTCTCCATTCAAGGCGGATTGTGGTTCTTCCTCCTGCCGCTATTTGCCAGTGTCGCGCACCGCATGATTCCTTTCTTTACCAGCAACGCCTTGTCGCAACCCGATGTGCCGCGTCCTTTCTGGCCTTGGTGGACGATGCTGGCTGCCAGCGTTGCGCATGGTGTGTTGTCATTTGTGGGGGCGATGCAATGCCTATGGATAGTTGATGCTCCTCTCGCGGTCTCCGTCTTTTATTTGAGCTACCTGTGGGGCTTGCGTCGCAGCTTGAGCAATCCATTACTGGCCGTTCTGCATGTAGGCTTTGCGTGGATGGGGATCGCCATGTTGTTGTTTGCCGTACAGAGCTTCGTGTTGTTTTACAGCTGCGGTACAACATCTATCTGGGGCTTCGCACCGTTGCATGCACTCACCATCGGCTGCTACGCCACTTTGATGATCGGTATGGGGACGCGCGTGACACTTGGGCATTCCGGCTTGCCTTTCAATATCGACACCCCCATCAAACTGATGTTCGTCGGCATCCAGCTTGCCGCGTTGCTACGCATCGTGGCCGATGTATTGCCGACGCAATCCGGCGGGATATATCTTGCCGCCACGCTACTGTGGTTGGCCTGCTTCACCCCCTGGGTGTGGCGCTACCTGCCTGCCTATTGGCGGTCACGCGCAGACGGGCAGCCGGGATGAAGCGGCATCCTGCACTACAGGCTTTGTCTCGTGAACACCACCATGCGTTGACCTTGGCTAAAGCCTGCGAACGCGCGGTGGTAGGGCAGGATGTCAGTGCCATACGAGCCGTGTGCCAGCGCGCGGTGCAGGACATGGCGAGCGAACTTGCACCGCACTTCATGCGCGAAGAGTGCGATTTGTTACCCTTGCTGGCCTATCCAGAAGCGCAAATGTTGTTGCAGCGCACCTTTGCTGACCACCGCAGGCTGCATGATTTATTGCCTGCCTTACAGCGGGAAGAAGCGAGCGTACTGGCAGAATTTGGCCAGCTTCTGGCGCAGCATGTGCGCTTTGAGGAGCGGGAGCTGTTTCCAGTCTTGGAACAGAGACTGGGCTAAGCCAGGGGGTAGCGCCGAGGGGGGCGTATAATGCCGCCACTTTGAATACAGTCCTAACCAAGAGAGTCCTCCATTGAACACAGTTAGTTTTGCCGACCTGAAGCTTGCCCCTGAAATTCTGAAGGCACTTACCGAGTCCGGTTACACCACGCCCACCCCGATACAAGCACAAGCCATCCCCTTGGTGCTAGAAGGTAACGACTTAATGGCAGGGGCGCAGACGGGCACAGGCAAGACCGCCGCGTTCGCGTTGCCGTTGCTGCAAAAATTATTGCCGCACGCCAGTGCCAGCACTTCTCCGGCCAAGCATCCAGTGCGCGCGCTCATTCTGGTGCCGACGCGTGAATTGGCGGTGCAGGTGGAGCAGAGCGTGAAGGCGTATGCCAAGCACACGCATCTACGTTCCTTGGTGGTGTACGGCGGCGTGGACATCAAAACGCAGACGCCCCATCTAAAAACGGGCGTGGAAATTTTGGTGGCGACACCGGGGCGCTTGCTCGATCACATTGAACAAAAATCCGTGTTGCTGAATACCGTGCAAGTGTTGGTGTTGGACGAAGCGGATCGCATGTTGGATATGGGCTTCATGCCTGCGCTGAAACGCATTCTTGCCTTGTTGCCGCGCCAACGGCAGAGCTTGATGTTCTCCGCCACTTTCTCCGACGAAATCAAAAAATTGTCGGAAGAATTTATGAATTATCCGACGCTCATTGAAGTGGCACGTAGCAATGCCTCTGCGGACAACATCACACAAAAAGTGTATCTCGTCGCGAGTGACGATAAGCACCAGCTATTGGCAAAATTGCTCAAAGGTGACGATGCCAAACAAGTCATCGTGTTCACCAAAACCAAACTCACCGCCAGCCGCTTGGCGCGCCAGTTGCAACAGGAAGGCGTATCCGCCGATGCCATTCACGGCGACAAGACTCAGCTCGAACGCATGCAAGCGCTGGATGCTTTCAAGCAAGGCAAAGTGGCTGTGCTGATTGCCACCGATGTGGCGGCGCGCGGGCTGGACATTGACCATCTGCCTATGGTCATCAACTACGAAATTCCACATGCGGCGGAAGACTATGTGCACCGCATCGGTCGTACTGGGCGCGCGGGGGCGAGTGGCACGGCGATTTCGTTGGTATCGCCAGAAGAAGAGCGTTATCTCGTGGACATCGAGAAGTTGATTAAAAAAGAGATACCCAAAGAGCAAGTGGAGTTGCCCAAAATGGCGGCTAGAGCACCACGTGAAATGCGTGAATCGAAAGCCCCTCGCGCACCGCAAGAATCCCGTCCGCCACGCGCCGAGTCGCATGATCCACGCGGCTATCACGCTCCCTTGGCAAAAAAACAAAATCACGATCCGTGGTTCGATAAGCCTTACGTGCCGAACATGAGTGCCCCTGCTGCGCCGCTTAAAAAAGCGGATGACGTTGCGCCCTCACTCAAACCCAAAGCCGCCATTCCCGCGCTGTTTCGCCGCCAGAGTTAAAAATGCCGTCATACCGGCCTTTCGACAGGCTCAAGATAAACTGATCTGTGGTCAGGCCGGTATCTAGTGCATTTATTAACAATGCTTTTTTGTTAGTGCGTTGCACTGTCTGTTTTTGGGCTGGATACCGGCCTTCGCCGGTATGACGAAAAATTAAATAATTCTCGCAACTATCCAAGGCTCGCAACTGATGACCCAATCCAAACAACCCGACAATGCAAGGCTGGATAGAGTTGTTGCGGAAGCACGTCAGCAACGCGAAAAGCGCGAGCAAGGCTATCGCGAACGCGCACTCAAAATTTATCCGTGGATATGTACTCGTTGTGGCCGCGAGTTTTCTGGCGTGCGTCTGCGCGAACTCACCGTGCATCACAGAGATCACAACCACGACAACAATCCGCCCGATGGGAGTAATTGGGAATTGCTCTGCCTCTACTGCCACGATAACGAACACATGCGAGAACTAGATGAAGCTGCCCGCACACGCGGCCCTGATAGCAAGCCACTGGCAACGCACAACCCGTTTGCGGATTTGAAAAGTTTGTTGAAGAAATAATCGTCGTTGTAGAAATAATCGTTGTCGCAGCAACAATAAAGCCCCTCGTTTTATGAGAGAGGAGTTGGGGGGAGGGAAGTTTCTGGTTGGTTGTGCAGGCTGGATACGCATTGCCCACGCAGCGATTTTGATGAAAGACCGTTTGCCTTGAGTAGCCCGCATAGCCGGCGTATCGAAGGGCATCTGAGTTTAATACAAGCGTACCTTAAGCTGCACCGAGACCGCCCCGTACAACCTATTTTGTAACGTTGGCACAAACGCGATGTTCGCCCCCACGCGGTCATACTCGATGCTGGCAACGGGAATCACCGCAGAAAACCATCCGCCATTCAGCATGTGCGGATAACCGTCGAACCCACCGATCACCGCCCCCAACTTCATCTTGCCCCACGTGACAGGCTCCCAATACATCCCCGCGTAGTGAGATGTCACACGGTCACTGTTGTAGAACTGCCCCACCGTCAGCGAACTGGTGCTGGAGTAGCGATACTCCACACCCAAGCCATAGTTGGCGTTGTTCAATCCCAAGCTAGGGTCGAAGTGGAAAGAATAGAAACCCGCATTCACCCATAGTTGGTTCTGGGGTTGCACCTCAGTCCAAGTGAGTGGCGGCAAGCCTTCTGCGTGTGCGTTGGCGCAGTAGGCGAACATCAGCAATAGCGAGATGGGTAGGTGGCGCATGGTGCGATGGAGTGTACTAAATTCGATGATGCTCGCGGACAGAAAATCGAATGGGTCGTTGTGTGGCGAAGGTAAATTTCTTTGCTCACACTGGTTACCCCGCTCATACTTCGATACGCGCAAATAACCGCGCTACTCAGCACGAACGGGGTAGTCTCTAATTGAGAGAGTCCGTTCGCCCTGAGTAGCCTGCGTAGCGGGCGTATCGAAGGGGATATGTCGGACAACTGCATACCGAAAGCTACATCATGAACTTCCTCGCCCATGCACTGCTTGCTGGTGACTCTCCCGCCTTGATCGTGGGCGGAGTCGTTGGCGATTGGATCAAAGGTACTTTGCCCGGCTCCTTGCCGCCTGACCTCGCCAAAGGTGTCGCACTACATCGCGCCATTGATGAACATGCCGAAACCCATCCCGCATTTTGTCGCAGTCGCACCCGTGTCTCACCCCAGCGCAGGCGTTATGCAGGCGTCCTCGTTGATGTGTTCTACGACCACCTGCTGGCGAAGCATTGGGCAGACATCCACCACCGCCCGCTGGATGAATATTGCAAGGAAGTCTATCGCCACATCCAAGACCGACTGCACGACCTGCCGCACGATTCTCACTTCGCGTTGAACATGATGGCGCAACAAGATTGGCTCAGCAGCTACGCACACATAGCCGAGGTCGCCGACGTATTGGCGCGCATGTCACGCCGCGCAAGGCAACCCAATCCATTGGCGAATGGGGAGCAGGAATTGCTTACGGATGTGGAGGGATTTACGGCGGACTTCTATGAGTGGTTCGGTGATGCGAAGGGGTTTTGTGAGCAGTGGAAGGCGACTGCTCTGCAATCAATTCGATGCTGCCCCGTTTGGCTGCGGAAATAATCTCGACCCTAACAAACTCGACCCTGGCACCTTTTGCTGGCTTGGTTTAAATGCATGGCAACAGGTAGTATTTCTCTGGCAGATTTATTCTGCCACTAATTTTTGGGTCGACGAAAGATTCAATGTTCTCGGTTTGTATGTTGGCTGTATCAACGAGAACTTTGGATTGGTTTGAACCGATGAACACTACGCTAACTCCTTGCGGGATGTTCGTGCAAGAGTGGCGTGAATTGAAATCCAGAATGTGTGCCAATCGATAGATCTTTGTGGGATATTCATTGTCTGTGAAGTCGTGGTAAATCCATTTCCATGAGAAAAAGAGAACTACTGTCGCAAGTAGCAGGAAAACTATTGAATTCAATGGCGGAAATTCATAATCCTGCCGTGATCGGATGTAGCCGATGATGTCGAGCGCATGAATTATTGCAAAAAATACAACAACTATGAGTACAGGGGATGAGTATTGAAATGCGAGTAATCCGGTGATGTACGTCCGCGTGAGAGGGAACGCAGATGCGTCAATCCCAAAGACGTTGTTGATTAACGAAGAAGCTTTCCCAGTACTAAAGATAAGCAATGCCGAAATGGCGACAGATGCCACTATTTTTGTAAATCCGAAACTCCACAATCTTTTGAACAGAGAAGAACGTTCGATTGATACTCCAATAAAAACAGCCGCAAAAGCAATTCCCCATAGCTTTAAAGCAAAACGATGGGTGTTAATCCATTCCCATTCGCTAGGTTCACCACTTCCGTTCCATAAAAATATAACAGCGATGAATGCCAGTGCATACAGTGAAAACTGAATTGAATAATCATCGGACTTTTTATCTCTATCTTTTGTGGACTCAATCTTTTTTGCGTGATCCAGAAGGTTGCTAACAAGGTCCTTAAGTGTTCTTTTTCTTTCGTCTCCCTTGTCTGAGGGCGTTGAACGAAACTCCTCATAAATCGCCTCAATATGTTCTTTTGTATTCTCTGGGCGTTGATATTTGAATTTATTTTCTGACATTGGATATTGTTAATGATGAAAGTTAATTTTCAGCAAGTGAACAAGGTGGGCTAGTAGGAGGGCAAGCGTTGCCCACGCGGCATTTCAAAGAACAATCAGCGTCGAGATATTACCTGCTTGGTTGATACGAATTGTTATGTCCGGCGTTCATCCTTCGTTTTTTTCCACGGGCGACGAATATGACCAGATGATTCGACATCTACGTTATGAAGTGAGCCTGGATAGAATTCGGCAGAAAAATCTTCCGGTTCTATGGCGCTATCCCAGAAAGAACCGATAATTTGAAAGCTTGCGTGAGTGTTCGCGCGCATTCGTTCAATGTTTACAATCAGAAGTGCCCCTTTAGCCGCGATGGCGAGTGGAATATCAAATCTAGTCTCATCATATTCGATAGTGCGAACATCGTAGATTGTGAAATTTGGGAAGAACAATGTTGGCTTATTGTCTTCAGGAACTTGATCGCGTGACAGATCCGACTTTCCTTTTAGATGCATATCAAGTGTGAATACACAAAGATTGTCCAGATTGTTTCCGTTGGCACTCATCTTGAAAGTGCGACCAAAATCAGATTTTCGCAAGATGGCTGCAGGCCTAATGCTGAATTTGAGATGAGGTCTATGGATGAATCGTTTGGCCACCCACAAGCTAACAATTCCACCGCCAATGATGCCTGCGATAAGTAGTGCGATATCTTTTCCTGAAATCGAATTGAAAAAATCAAATCCCATTATCTGCTCCTTACGATTTGTAAACGAAGAATCCTAACTTACCCGCACGCCCCAATCGCCCCGCAACTCGTACAGAACTCACAGCCATCCTTCT
>JAVHQJ010000269.1:0-8906 GCA_036171075.1 Sideroxydans sp.
ACATGGCTTGGATGCGTGCAGTAACAGGTCGATTGAAAAGTGACTATCAATATTCGGTTGGTATCGTCTATAACAACTTCCCGTGGCCGCAAATTCAAACCCCCTCCAGCTCCCCCTTATCAGGGGGAGAGCAAAGTGGTGAAAGCGGAAAAGGCAGTGGGCTTGAACAAGGTAGTAAAACTAGCTCCTCCCCTGACAAGGGGAGGTTGGGAGGGGTTAGGTTTTTAGCCATCGAAACTGCCGCGCAATCCATCCTCGATGCGCGCGCGCTTTATCCAGAATCGTCACTGGCCGATTTGTACGACCCACTGTCTATGCCGCCCGAATTAGTGAAAGCCCATGCCTCATTGGATAAAGCAGTCGATGTCGCATATCAATACAAAGGTGGCAAGGAGGATGCGCCGCGCGTGGCTTTTTTGTTTGAGCGTTACCAAGTACTCACCAGCTTGCTACCCGTTGCAACGGTGAAGAAGCCACGTAAAACGAAGGTGCTATGAGCGGCGAATTCGATCTCATCCAAACCTATTTCACTCGCCCCACGCCCAGTGCTGAACTAGGGGTGGGCGATGATGCTGCGCTCGTAAGAATTTCAGAGGGTAAAGAGCTCGCCATTTCCACTGATATGTTGGTGAGCGGCACGCATTTTTTTGCGGATGCCGATCCGTTTAAGTTGGGACACAAAACGCTGGCGGTGAATTTATCTGACCTCGCGGCGATGGGGGCGGTGCCGCGTTGGGCGACGTTGTCACTTTCTCTTCCCTTTGTTCAGCGCGGTGAAGCTTTCACTGAACACCCTCACCCTAACCCTCTCCCAGCGGGAGAGAGGACAAACGAAGCGCTGTGCGCATCTCAATTCTCTGTGGATGGGGCGTGGTTGCAAAAATTCAGCGCAGGTTTTTTCGCGTTGGCGGACGACAATGGGGTTGAACTCATCGGTGGCGATACCACGCGCGGGCCGCTCAATTTGTGCGTCACCATCATGGGCGAAGTGCCGCGCGGTAAAGCCTTGCGCCGTGATGGCGCACAGGTGGGGGATGATATTTGGGTGTCGGGCAAGTTGGGGCAAGCGGCGTTGGGCTTGGCGAATCTGCAAGGCAAAATTAAATTTTATGGTGAGGTGCGCGATGCGTGTTTGCAGGCGCTGCATCAACCACAACCGCGCGTTGCATTGGGCTTGGCGTTGCGCGGGATTGCGCATAGTGCCATCGACATTTCAGATGGATTGTTGGCTGACCTGGGGCACATCTTGGCGTGCTCACAGGTGGGCGCAGAAGTTGAGGCGGCATTGATACCCTGCGTGGATGATGGCATTGAAGAGGATGTGGCGTTGCGCTGCGCTTTGTCTGGTGGGGATGATTACGAGTTGTGTTTCACCGCGCCAGACAATCAGCGTGATGGGTTGGCTGCATTGGCGGAACAACTAAAATTACCGCTGACGCGCATTGGTTTGATTCGTGCCGAATTGGGGTGTGTGGTGCGCGATGCGCACGGTCAAGAAATGAAGATGGAGAAAGCGGGCTATGACCACTTCGCATGACGAATTAAAAATCCAACCGAGCTGGCAGTTTTTATTGAGCCATCCTGCGCACTTCCTTGCGTTTGGTTTTGGCGCGGGCTTGGCGAAAAAAGCGCCAGGCACTTGGGGCACCTTGGTGGCCTTTCCGCTGTATTGGTATCTCGCGCCGCGTGTCAGCGATGTGATGTTTTTGTTGGTGTTGCTGCTGTCATTCGGCATTGGGGTGTGGGTGTGTAACAAGACCAGCGAGGCGTTGGGCGTAGGCGATTACGGTGGCATTGTGTGGGATGAAGTGGTCGCGTTTTTGTTGGTACTATTTTTTACGCCACAAGGTTTTGTGTGGCAGCTGTTAGCTTTCGGATTATTCCGTTTTTTCGACATTGTGAAGCCGCAGCCTATTCGTTATTTTGATTCCGAGTGGCATGGTGGCTTGGGCATTATGTTTGACGACATCCTCGCTGCGGGCTACGCCTTGCTGTGTTTGGCAGCCATCAAAGCGGCACTGACGTGAAGCGATTTTTTGCCGTGCTGTGCTGTGTTGCATTGTCTGCACAAGCCGACACCTACGATGCCAAAGTGTTGGCGGTGATGGATGGCGATACGGTGTATGCGCAAAGTGGCGGTTTCAAGGCAAAAATTCGCTTGCTGAATATCGACGCGCCTGAAAAAGAGCAAGCCTACGGCAAGCAATCTACCGAGTCCTTGCAGTCGCTCATTGGCGGAAAAGTGATTCAGATTGAAAGCAAGGCAACTGATCAATTTGGGCGCACGCTGGCACTGGTGAGCGTGGATGGAATCAATGTCAATCAAGAGCAGGTTAAACGCGGCATGGCGTGGTCGTATTCGCGTTCACGCACAGCTAAAATCTACAACAGTCTTCAGCGTGAAGCGCAAGTAGCGCGGCGTGGATTATGGCAACAAGCTAATCCGCAGATGCCATCGCAATGGCGTAAAGCGCATCCCTTTCAAGCTCAAAATAATGCGCATCCCCATGCGCGACAAGCTACCCCCACGCAAACAGAAGACGCGACAAAATTTGGCGCATTGGCATGCGGTAAAAAATACTACTGCAAGCAAATGGTGACCTGCGATGAGGCGCATTTTTATTTGACTGCGTGTGGCTTAAAAAGATTGGACACCAACCATGACGGTGTGCCGTGTGAGAGTTTGTGCATAAAGATGAGCGTGCTTAAATGATGCAATCAATCGAAGAATTAAAATCAGAAATCGTCGCTGTGCAACGCGCAGGAGACTATTTGAAAGAATACGATTTGGCGCAAGCGGCGCTCGAATTGCATCCGCAAGAAGAATACTTTCAGCATTGTGCAGTGCTGGCGTTGTCGCGCTGCAATGCCAAGCAACGCGCGCTGGATACTTTTTATGCCTATAAATTGCATCAAAGCCAAGACGAATATGTGCGTGCATTAGAGGCACGCATTCTGAAAGATTTGGCGTTTCAAGGATTGTCTGATGACGGCGTGCTCACCGATGCCGATAAAAATAATTTGCATGCCGCTGCCGCTACTTATCAGCGAGCGTTTGCGCGCTCGGGTGGACATTACGCGGCTATTAACGCCGCCACCTTGTACCAACTTGCGGGGGCGGAGGATAGTGCGCGCGAGTTTGCAAAATTGGCTATTCAATTAGCCAATCAAGATACAGGGCCGCAATACTTTGCCTTGGCCTCACAAGCGGAAGCCTATCTACTGTTGGGTATGGAAGTGGAAGCGACGCGTGCAATTGAGCTGGTGGCACAACACAACACCAAAAATTTGCTGACGCGTGCACGTACTTATTGGCAACTCAAACTCATCTGCACGCATCTCCACAGCGACGTAAAAATTATTGCGCCCTTATTGCCAGAAACGGTTGTGCACTATTGCGGCCATGCCTTTAACAAGCAACGGCCAATTACCTTGCAAGACGAGCAGCAGTTGAGTGAGCGCATCGAGCAAGCTTTGGCACAACAACATTGCGCGGTGGCGTATGGCTCATTGATGGCGGGTTCAGATATTTTGTTTGCGGAAGCCGTTTTGAAACAGGGTGGCGAACTCAATGTGTGGCTGCCCTTCGGCATGGAAAATTTTTGTGCGGTGGCAGTACGCCCAGCGGGTGAAGAATGGGTGGCACGTTTTCGCGCCTGTATTAAAGGCGCGAATACGGTGTCGTGTGCCACCGAGTCCGATTTTTTGGGCGACGATTCCTTGTTTAATTTTTGCTCGGATGTGGCGATGGGTATGACACTCATGCGTGGTAATTCACTGAATGCGCAGGTGAGGCAATTGGCCGTGTGGGATCAGAAGCTCACTTCGCAAGGACGCGGCACGTATTCCAATATCGAAAAATGGAAAAAGCTAGGTCATGCCACCGAGATTATTCCAAGCCCGGCGGTGATACCCACTCGTACCGTGCCGCGTGTGACGGATTCTTATCCCTTGGCGCGCCGCGAGCCGCATGCCATTTTATTTGCCGATGTGCGAGGCTTTAGTAAATTAAACGACCGTGACATCTTGTGGTATTTCACTGAATTGCATCCGCGCCTCGCACAGGCGATTGAACCCTATGGTGCAGATGTACAGCACATCGACACGTGGGGCGACGCCATTTTTTTGGTGACAGAAAAAGCCTCTACCGCCGCACAAATTGCGCTCGCCTTAAATGAAGTGATGGCGGAAATTGAGCCGGACGTACTAACGCTTGCCGAGCCTTTGTTGATGCGTATTGGCTTGCACTATGGTCCTGTCTATAAAGTCTATGACCACCTCACGCAGTGCTTCACTTTCGCCAGCAATGAGGTGAATAAAACTGCGCGCATTGAACCCATCACACCGCCAGGCGAAGTATTTGGCACGGAGCCTTTCGTGGCGATGCTGGAGATTGAGGGGGAAGGCTGGTCAACGTTTGAATATGCGGGGACGATTCCCAGTGCCAAAAATTTTGGCGCGTTCCGCATGTTCCATGTGCGCCCCAAACATCGTGCTTCAGCCTTGCTGTGTTCGTTGGATTAGTGTGTGCGAATTTATAGCGATGCGCTTTACTTAACCTCGCTCCAATGCATCCCCGCTGCATCGCAACGTAAATAGCGTGCAGTGCCGCTATCCCAATCGCCCAATACCCAGCGTTCGCAAGTGCGTCCATCCACCTCATGTAGATGTTTAGCAGGACGGTGTGTGTGGCCGTGGATGAGGCGTGGATAGTGATATTCGCGCAGTAGGGTGGCTACCGCTTGGCTGTTCACATCCATGATGTCCATGGTTTTGATGCGTTTCGACTGTTCGCTCTGCACACGCAATTTTTCGATTTGTGCTTTGCGCTGTGTCAGTGGCTGCGCTAAAAATTGTGTACGCCATTCAGTATTGCGCACCATCGCCCGAAATTGTTGGTAGCTCGCATCATCCGTGCACAGCGCATCGCCGTGAGTAAGCAGGGTGTGGCTTCCATACAGATTAAGCAGCGTGGGGTCTGTTAGGAGTGACGCATGGCAGGCAGCAGCCAACTGCGTATCCATCAAAAAGTCACGGTTGCCGTGCATAATGAAAATACGCGTGCCGTGCTCGCTCACCGCCTTTAATGCTGCGCAGATGGACGCATTAAATTCCTGGTCAATATCGTCGTCGCCCGCCCAATACTCAAACAGGTCGCCCAAGATATACAGCGCTTCAGCTTGCGGTGCGACATCGCGTAGAAAATGCGCGAACAACTGCGCACTGCGCGCATGTTCGTGGCTCAAATGTAAGTCGGAAATAAATAGTGAGTGCGGCATAAAATAAAACAGCGCCGAGGCGCTGTTAGATTACTTCTGTACGACTTCTGCTTTTGTGATGATGACGTCTTCTTTGGGAACGTCTTGGTGGAAGCCACTGTTACCGGTCTTTACCTTACCGATGGCATCCACCACTTCTTTGCCTTCAACGACTTTACCGAATACGCAGTAGCCCCAGCCGTCTTGTCCTGGATAGTCGAGGAAGCTGTTGTTCTTGGTGTTGATGAAGAATTGCGCTGTTGCGGAATGCGGGTCGCCTGTGCGTGCCATCGCGATGGTGTATTGCTCATTCTTCAAGCCGTTTGCCGCTTCATTTTTAATAGGCGCGTTGACTGCTTTTTGTTTCATGCCAGGCTCAAAACCGCCGCCTTGAATCATGAAATTAGGAATCACGCGATGGAAAATGACATTGCTGTAAAAGCCCGCATTCACATAATCCAAAAAATTCTGGGTTGAGAGCGGCGCTTTTTGTGCATCCAGTTGCAGTGTGATGACGCCGAGGTTGGTGTGGAGTTTGACCATGCTTGAATTTCCTTTTTTAGTTGAGTGAGAAGCGGATTGCGCGGGCATTGCAAATGCAATAGCCAGCAAGAAAGCGAACGTGATGCGGATGAATTTCATTTATGCGGCTCCTTCGTAAATAATTTTCCAATGTCCATCACGCTTCACCCAATACTGGCGCTTATGCATGCGGTTGGATAGGTTGTTACTGCTGTAGTCCTGCTCAAAATTAACCACCACCAAACCTGCTTGCTTGGGATAGGGGAATACACTTAAATGCGCCAGCTGCACTTTGATCCACGTCTTACCTGAATTCACGAGGCGCTTTTGCTGCGCAAATTCAGTGAATGAAGTGTGACCCACCGCAAAATCGTGTGCGTAGTGTTTCAGATAAGTTTCGGTATCGCGGCTTGCCCAATCTTTGCGCCATTGCTCGATAGCAGCCAGCAATTCGCTGCGCTCGGCTTGATCCGCCGCATCACTCCAGCGCATCTGGTCGGTGATGATGATGGGCGTATTGCCGATCTGCAAATGACGGCCTAATTGTTTGAGGTCAGCATTGCCGAGCACCACACAGCCATTGCTGGCGCGGGGTGGGCGGCTATAGGTGTCGCTGGGCGTGCCATGCAGCCATATACCTTTGCCATTGCGGCCTTGGCGGGTGTCCCACTCATTCGGATAATCCAAGGTGAACGCCTCGTTGCCATATAAATCTTCGAGTTGGGCATCGTTCAAATGACCGTCAATGAAATACACACCGAGCGGTGTTTTTTTATCGCCCTCGATAATTTTATCGGTGCCTTTTTTACCTACGCTGATGTAAAAATCAGTCACATATTTAGGCTCGCCCTGCACATTTTCAAACAGATACAACGTGGCCTTGCTGGTGTCCACCACCACTGCATAACGCTGTGCATCATCCATTTTCCACAGGTATTGTGGAATACCCACGGGTTGCTGTTGTTGCACACGCTGTAGCCGCGCATTGGCTTCGTCACGTAAATCTTGCAACTGATCTTTGGGCGCGTTAGCGGCACTGCCAAAGCCTTTAATTTGTTGCGCGCGCGCCATTAGCAAATCGCCTTTGACGAGCTGTGCTAATTTGAAATTGGGGTGCGACTTTAGGAGTGCGTTGACTTCATCTAACGCGACATCGAGGTGGTTATTTCCTACGGCTTGCAAACTTTTGGCGAGGGCGGCTTCCATCTCGCGTGAAGCAGGTTCTGCTAGCGCAGCGGAGGCGAAGCAGAACCCGAGTAAGAGCGCATAAAACGTTCGAGGCATCTAAATTATTTACCAGAACGCTCTTCTACGATTTGCCATTGTGTGCCGTGCTTCACCCATACCAAGGTTTTATGGGAGGACGTTTTCAAATGGCTGGCGTGATAATTTTGATTGAAACTCACGCTCGCATTTTCTGCATCACGCGCCGTTACTTGCGTGCCCGCAAGCGTCACTTCAATAGATGCGGGCTTGGTGATACGTTCTTTACGTTGCGCTTCCCATGCGGCTCTTTCCATGCCATTGGGTGTGTTGAATTCTGGCGCATAGAAGGAGAGGTATTGAGCGCTGTCTTGTGCAGACCAAGCCGCCGCCCAAGCACGCGTTGCCTTCAATACATCGTCTTTGGTATTGCCGCTTGCGGCTACTGGCGTGCTAGCCGCAGGCGAAACACTAGGCGCTGTCGCAGCTGGGGTAGCCGTCACAGGCGCAGCAGCCACCACTGTTGCAACTGGTTTGGCGACGCGCGCAGATTTGCTGAACAAATCACGAATCAAAGCGAGTTTGGTTTGTGTGGCGGTGTTGCTCTTATCCAATTGCAATGCGCGATCGTAGGCTTGGCTTGCCATCTTGGCGTAGATGTCACCCAAGTTTTCATGCGCGGTTGCGTAACTGGGATGGGTGCGAATAGCCATTTCTAATGATACTTTGGCTTTGTCGTATTGGCCTTGGCTGGCATACAACACAGCGAGGTTGTTGTAGGGCTCGGGCAATTCAGGGTAGTCGTCAGTGAGCGCAGTGAAAATTTGAATCGCTTCAGCAGCATTGCCTTGTTCGTTCACGATGAGGCCTTTGAGAAAGCGCGCCTGCGCATCTTTGGGTTTGTTGGCGAGGAAGGCATTGACCTTTTCTAAAGCCTGCGCGGTTTGCCCTTGTTTGAGCAATTTATTGGCATCTTGAATGTCATCTGCACGACTGTTGGTGCTGCACGCAAGCAGTACACACAAAGCAGCAATCCCACTGAATTTATTTAGCATATTCATCGCCTAACGTTTTTGAATTTGGAAGTGATGGTGTAACGACCATCGGCAGGGCGCGATTCTATCAAATATGCCCCGTTGTGAACGATTGAAACAGACAATCAGTGTTAATGGAGGTCTGACAGAATTTGAATTTTTAGAGATTCCCACTAACCATTGCCACATTGGGTGAGGTTCAGGTTTGTTTTTTTAGCGCCTGATGCACAACCGCCAAGATAACAATCTTGCTTGCTGTAATTTTGTAGAGGATTGAATAGGTATATTTTTGGAGTACTAATTTGCGCGTCCCTGCGCGAGACCAAGGTTTGCCCATGAGTGGGTATTCCAGCAAGCCATCGGCCTCGTCAGTTATATAGGTAACCACGCGCAATGCGGCGGCTTCATTATCTTGCGCAATGTAAGTTTTTATTTGCTTGAGGTGATTGCGCGCCCGTGTAGCGTATTCAACGCTTTTTAGCATTCTTGATGCCGAGCATTTTTTTTACTTCATCGGCGCTGTGCACTCGCCCCGCTTTTAAGTCTTCCAAGCCTGCGTCAACTTCAGCCAGAAGCCATTCTTCATAATCCAGTCTGTCTCGCACCATTTTTTTGACGAGTGAGGCAGGTGTTGCGCGTGTGCCTTCCGTGATTTTTTCGAGGCGACTAATCAGTGAAGCAGGAAGTTCTACGGCGTGGTTCATGGTTTGCCCTCCCGAGGCTTTGTTGCGTGGTTTAGATTTTACACTATAGCCCTAATAGCTAGGCTGCATGGATGCGCAAACGTTGCAGCTAGATTGTTTAGGGAATCTCTAAAAAATCAAACTCTGTCATACCCGCCTGACCGCAGGTCAATTTATCTTGAGCCTGACGAAAGACCGGTGTGATG
>JAVHQJ010000270.1:0-8762 GCA_036171075.1 Sideroxydans sp.
TGAAATACGCACCCCCTTGGGCGGGTTGTTGGGCATGCTGGAATTATTAAGTTTGTCGCAACTCAATGCCCAGCAGCGCGAGCTATTTGAAGTGGCCCAAGATTCCGGAAAAAATTTATTGCATATTGTGGATGACATCCTCGACTGGTCAAAAATTGAGGCCGGCAAGTTTGAAATCGAAACGCGTGCCGCCTTGCTTGCCGACACGCTGACAGGGGTAGAGCGCACTTATGCGCAACTGGCCAGTGCAAAAGGCATCCAACTTTATTCCCACATTGACCCCAAGCTTTCGCAAGCGCATATGTTTGATGCCTTGCGGGTTACGCAGGTGTTAAACAATTTCACCAGCAACGCAATTAAATTTACCGCACAAGGGGCGATTGAAATCAGTGCCAACTTGTTGGCACGCCAAGACGGCTACGAAGAAATTTCGCTGTGTGTCAAAGATAGCGGCAGGGGGATGACAACCGAAAAACAAGCGCAGCTGTTTCAGCTGTATGAACAAGGGGGAGCAGAAACTGCACGTATGTATGGCGGCACCGGGCTGGGCTTATCTATTTGCCGCAAATTGAGTGATTTAATGGGCGGCACAATCACGGTGGAAAGCCACTTGGGCTGTGGCTCCACTTTCTACTTCCGCATTCGCCTGCCTATCGCCAGCCCGCAAGCCTTGTTGGAATTACGCGCACAGCAAGCCCAACAAAAAACACGCCAGCATGCAGTGCCAGATGCTCACGTTTTCACGAGCACAGAAAAGCCGCTAACTATTTTGGTGGTGGATGACCAGCCAGTGAATCGACTGCTGCTGAAGAAACAGTTGGTGTTGCTGGGGCTGCAAGTTGAGAAGGCAGAGTCAGGTCAAATGGCGCTGGCATTGTGGAAAAAGCAGCACATTGACCTCATCATCACCGATTGCCATATGCCAGAAATGGACGGCTACGCACTCACCCGCAACATTCGCCAGTTGGAACAACAAGATCGCCGTGCGCGCACCCCCATCATCGCTTGGACCGCCAACGTGTTGGCAGATGAAGAAGATCAGAGCCATACCTCAGGCATGGACGACATCTTGACCAAACCCACAGAGTTGGCCGATTTACGCGCGATGCTGTTGAAGTGGTTAGACAAGGCCAAACCCGCTGTGAACCCTGTGCTTGATTTAGACAATCTGCAAAAAATTTCCAGCAAGCGTGAATCACAAATTGATTTATTGCGTGACTTGAGTCAGTGCAATGCAATCGACATTGCCCAATTAAAGAGGGCATTAGAAAGTGCCGATAACCCAGCCGCGAGCGCACTGGCACATCGCATTAAAGGCGCGTGCCGCATGGTGGGCGCCGTGGAGTTGGAGAAGGTGTGCGCGGCAATCGAACAAGCGCTTAAACAGGGCAATTTAACGGGGGCTAGTGCCCTCGCGAATACAACGTTAAACGCCGCCGTTGCGCGGCTTGATTCAACGATCCAAAAATTTAGTCAGGCGGGTTAAAAGTAGGGAATCTTAAATGAACCTAAAGAATCCATTAGACCGTCATACCGGCCTGACCGCAGGTCAGTTTATCTTGAGCCTGTCGAAAGGCCGGTGTGACGATTTAATCAGAGCTTGCTTAAATATAGTTTTACTTTTTAGTTACCTAAAAAAACCAGATGAACTTAAAAACGCAACTCATTAAATGCTGGCAGCGCATCCAAGTTGGGAAGCGGGCAAGCCTGTTCGCTGTATTCGCGTTCGCAGCCAGTTTGCTAACAGGCGCTGTTTTTGCGCGCACCCCTGACGCACCCCTCGTTGCCATAACAAGCCAGCAGCAATTTTCCCGCCTGACACAATCCACCCCGCTAATTGTGGGTAGCGAACAAAACTTCCCGCCCTTTGCCACGGGCATGACCGATGCAACTGCAAGCGGCTTCACGGTGGATTTGTGGAAAGCGGTAGCGGCAGATCAAGGCTTGAAATACCGTATTCGAGTATTACCTTTTCATCAGCTATTACAAGAATTCAAACAGGGCAAAATTGATGTCTTGATTAACCTCGCGCAATCCGAAGAGCGGCATCAGTTCTCTAATTTCACCCCGCCTCATGTGGTTGTTCACGGCGCAATTTTCGTACGCAAAGGTGAATCTGCTATTCGCAGCGAAGCCGACCTGCAAGGAAAATCTATCCTCGTATTGCATGCTGATTTGGCACATGACTATGCCGTGGCTCAAGGCTGGGGCAAGCAGATCGTATTAGTGGATACCGCCGCACAGGGCATGCAGTTGCTGGCATCAGGTCAGCATGATGCCCTGTTGTTGAGCAAGATAAGCGGCTTGCAAACGCTGCAAGCATTAGGGCTCAACAATGTGGAAGCCTTGCCAATACAGGTGGGGTATGCGCAGAAATTTGCGTTTGCCGTACAACACGGACAGCCCGAATTATTAGCCATACTTAATGAAGGCCTGACCAACAGCAAGGCGAGTGGCAACTACAAACAACTCTATGAGAAGTGGTTTGGTTTGTACGAAGATAAACACGTTAAATGGCAGGACTTGTTGCAATACATCATCCCCATGTTGTTGCTTTTTGCGGGTATTGGGCTTTATTTTTTCTACCATCGGCAACGCGAGCGTCAAGTCATGGCAGCCCAATTGCGCACCCTGCATGCGGCTATCGAGCAAGCGCCTATTTCCATCGTCATCGCCGATAGCAACGCCAATATCGAATATGTGAATCCTTTTTTTAGCCGCACCACGGGATATAGCGCACAAGAAGTGAAGGGGAAAAACCCGCGTATTTTGAAATCGGGATTGACCTGTGAGCAGATTTATCCCGCCATGTGGGATGCGCTGAACAGCGGTAAAGCATGGCATGGCGAGTTAATCAATAAACGCAAAAATGGCGAGCATTATTGTGAAGCCGTGCATGTTTCACCCGTGCGCGATGAGGCTGGCGTAACGACCCATTATGTGGCGGCCAAGATTGACATTACCGAGCGCAAACGCATTAAAGAACAGCTGTCCAGCAGTAAAAATCATTTGCAACTGTTGCTTGATTCCATGGCGGAGGGGGCTTATGGAGTGGATGTGCAGGGCAACTGCACTTTCGTTAATCTGGCCTTTTTGCGCATTCTCGGCTATGCGAATGCGCAGGAGTTAATAGGCCAAAATATCCACCATATGATTCATCATAGTTACGCGGATGGCACTACCTATCCCGCAATAGACTGCAAAATTTATAACACCAGCCGCAATGCGCAACCCTGTACCGTTTCCGATGAAGTATTTTGGCGTAAAGATGGCACTGCAGTGCAAGTGGAGTATCGCGCCTATCCGATTGTTGAAAATGCTGTTGTAGTCGGCTCAATCGCCACCTTCATTGACATCTCCGAGCGCAAACAAAATGAAGCATCCACTCAACGAAAATACGAATTCAGTCATGCACTGAATGCGATTCTTAAGCTATTGGTTGAAGAAAGTGACGCGCAGCTGATACTGGACAACACCAGCCGCATTGTGGGGGAGGTGTTGGGTGCTGACCGCACGTTAATCTACGACATTTCATTTGAAACACAGCAAATCATCGGCCTTAGCGAATGGTTAAATCCACACCACCCCGATACCCCCTCATCCATTGGAACCTATCCCTTGCATGTGTTTAGAGGGGGTGCCAACGAGTTGATGCGTAGCAAACATTGGATTGCCAGCCATCGTGAAGCGCCCCATCCCGCATTTTTGAGTGACGGTTCTGCCGAGGTGCTGCACAACAAATTGATGATTCGCAGTTTGCTGTGGTATCCCTTCTTTATTAAAGAAAATCATTTTTACGCATTGGTGCTCAATCAGATTCATGCGCATAAAGAGTGGTCGCTTGATGAGGTGGCTTTTCTCGACTCGGTGAGCCAGGTGGTGACGGTGGAGCTGGATAAAATTCGTTTATTGGAAGAACATAAAAAAGCTGAAAATGAATTGCGTATCGCGGCCTGCGCTTTTGAAGTGACCCAAGGCATGATGATTACGAATGCCAATAAAGAGATTATTCAAGTCAATCAAGCCTTCACCGACATCAGCGGATACACCCTGGAAGAAGTCAAAGGCAAGCATGCGCGCCTATTAAGCTCGGGATTCCATGACAAGGCTTTCTTTGACGCACAAAGAGAGAGCATCGCTCGCACAGGTAGTTGGCAAGGCGAACTATGGAATCGGCGCAAGAACGGCGAGATTTTTGCCGAACATCTCACCATCACCGCGGTTAAAGATGCGCAAGGGGTTGTTGTGAACTATGTGGGGGCGTTAACCGACATTACACAACGTAAATTAACCGAAGACCGCATGTTGAAATTGACTCAAGCCGTCGAGCAAAGTCCTAACAGTGTCGTTATTACGAATCTGGATGCGGAAATCGAATATGCCAATGAAACTTTTTTGAAGATGACAGGCTACAGCCGTGATGAAGTCATTGGAAAAAATCCACGCATATTGCATTCTGGAAAAACGCCCGCCTCAACCTACGATGATATGTGGGCGACCTTAAAGCGCGGCGAGTCTTGGAATGGTGAGTTTATTAATCGTCGTAAAGACGGCACCGAGTACACCGAGATGGCTTTGATTTCGCCGGTGCGCCAAACCGATGGTCGGGTAACTAATTATCTAGCCATCAAACAAGACGTCACTCAATATAAGCAAAGCCAGCTGATGATTCAGGAGCAGCAGATTCGACTATCGAACTTAATTGACTCTGCGATGGATGCCATCATTTCTGTGGACGATACGCAAAACATTACCCTATACAACCGCGCTGCTGAAAACATGTTTGGCTACAAGGCAAGCGAGATGCTGGAACATTCAATTGACCTGCTGTTGTCCCTGCGCTTTCGAGATAGACATGCCAAGCAATTGGCGCACTACGGCCAAACAGGTAGTACCGTACGCGACACGCTAGGAGAGCAACTTTCATTGGTGGGCTTGCGCAAAAACGGGGAAGAATTCCCCTGTGAAGTCTCCATCTCAATCAACAAAGTGAACGGTGAAAATAATTACACAGCCATCGTGCGCGACACCACGCACACACACTACATGTTGGAGAAGTTGCGCAATACCGCTGACAAATTGGCGCAAGCCAATGTGCAAATTGAAACAGAGCGCGCTCATCTGTCTGACCGCGTGATGGAACGCACCGCCCAACTATTGCTGGCTAACAAAGCCAAAGATTCATTCCTGGCCACCATGAGCCACGAGATACGCACGCCCATGGGCGGCCTGCTGGGTATGGTTGAGCTGTTGGGGTTGTCTGATCTAAACACGCAACAACAAGAAATGGTGCGCACAGCCATGAGCTCGGGCAAGAGCTTGTTGCGTATCGTAGATGACATTTTGGATTGGTCAAAAATCGAAGCCGGTAAATTAGCCTTATCTCCGCAGGTATCTTCTCTCACCGAACTACTGCAAGGGGTACAGCGCAGTTACGCCCAGCTAGCCAGCGCCAAAGGTATTAAATTAGGGCTCCGAGTGGATGACAAACTAGCGGCTGCGCATCACTTTGACCCGCTGCGTTTATCGCAAATACTGAATAACTTTACGAGCAATGCGATTAAGTTCACCGAGATGGGAACAGTGGAGATTTATGCGCAACATGTAGCCCTGCAAGAGGGGAGTGAAGAACTGTGTTTGGGCGTGCAAGATAGTGGCTGCGGCATTAGTCCTGAAGCGCGCGCGCGTCTGTTCCAACACTATGAACAGGGCAGTGCGGAAACGGCGCGTATGTATGGCGGCACTGGATTAGGCTTGTCGATTTGTCGCAGCTTGGCCGAATTGATGGGCGGCAGTATCGGCGTACACAGCGAGTTGGGCGTGGGATCAAATTTTCAGGTCATTCTTAAATTTCCAGTGGCGAATGCACAAGCGCAACGTGAATTGCAATTGCAGCACGCACGCCAAGAGGCGCACGAAAATAAACCGGATATCCGCTCGTTGGCAACCGCCAATCATTCAATTTCCGTCTTAATTGTGGATGACCATCCCGTGAACCGCGCGTTACTCAAACAACAACTGGAACAGCTGGGCGTGCAAGTGGAGGCGGCCGCCTATGGAGTGGTTGCATTGTCGTTGTGGTGGACGGGGCACTTTGATCTCGTCATCACCGATTGTCACATGCCCGAAATGGATGGCTATGAACTCACGCGCAGTATCCGCGAAATGGAAATTCACGATGAACGAGCACGTATCCCTATCATTGCTTGGACAGCCAACGTGATGGTTGAAGAGGAAGCGCGTTGCCGTGCCGCAGGAATGGACGACCTACTGACCAAGCCTACCGAACTGGCTGTACTGCGCGCCATGCTGATTAAGTGGCTAGACAAAGTTGAGTTGCTCGCAGAGGCAGAACCTATGCAATCTGTGCTGTCACTGAATGCGATACTGGATCTCACCGTGTTACAAAAAATCGCCGTTAATCCATCCGAACAGCTCGAAATACTGCAAGAATTTCAGCAATACAACCGTGATGACATCGCCAGTCTGCTGATGGATTTAGAACACGGCGATGCGCCCGCTATCGCCAGCAGCGCACACCGCATCAAGGGGGCGTGCCGCATGGTGGGCGCACTGGAATTGGCCGATTTGTGTTTGAAGATTGAACAAGCGGCAAAACAAGGCGACCTGGCCGCTGTACGCGCCCTTCCTTCTACCGCCTTACAAGATACGGTGACGAGACTTGAAACTGCCATCGCGCAATTGGCGAACGTATAGCGCACCGCTTACGATCAAGAAGAATGGATATAAGGTTGCCCTTAACTTAACAGGCCAAGAACTGCCGCGCGAATAGCTGCCGCAGTTTTGTTATTGGCTTGTAGTTTTACAACGGCGTTGTTGATGTGAAAATTAACTGTACGTTCGGCGATTTTCAAAATATCCGCCACCTCTCCCGAGGTCTTGCCTTCAGCGGTCCAGCGTAATACCGCAATCTCTCTGTTTGAAAGTACCACTTGTGATTCGGGTAAGAGCTTGTTTGTTAGGCACCGAGCCATGCCGAAGTGAGTGGTTTGCGCTAACCAGCTTAATTGTTGGTTGATGCCGTGCAACTCTTTGGGTGACATCTCCTCGTTCGATCGGGCTAATGTCAACATCCCTCCCGTACCTTGTGGATCGCGACATGATTGCACCCAGCCATATTCCAACCCATGCGCGCGTGCGTCTTTCCACAAAGCGCGCGAGGTGGCAAACAGCTCTTCTGTCCAGACGAATGGCATGGAAGTGCGTGTAGCCTGCGTAATACTGGGATCGGTCATAAGATAATTTTGAGCTTGATACAGTGCGAGCCAGGCCGCTGGATAATTACTAAACATTTCGGTGCGCGGCGCAGAAATAGGAATCGGCATTCGAATGCCATAAGCACAATAATCAAAACCTATTTCCTGTGCCAATTGCGTGACACGTTGAAACAATTCTGGTGCGTTATCACAGGTCAACAGTGATTGAATCTGTTCTTCTTGCCATGCTTTCATGTGTCCTCCATCACATCGTTATGCGGGTTTCGTTTAGTCACCCTGACCCTGTCATATTTATCAGCATTGTTAATACGCACAGGCTAGTAACATCACGTCCCCTATACGAGCGCTAGGTTAACACTTCCATGTCCCCATTTTTTCCCCAGCAAGACCAAGCCGCGCAAGGCGTTGCTCCGATGTTTATTGCCTCTGGTGATGGGTACATCCGACTGAAGTTTGAATTATTTCAGGACGTAAAGATGGTACACCTGTATTCAGGTATCGACGAAGAAAAGCCAATAACTACGGGTGACGGAGCCCATTTGACCACGATTACCGGCTATACCGAATGGGTTACCCAAGGTACGCCTGCTCTTAGTATTGGTTGGGACTGGGAATTAATCGGCGTGCAAGGCAAAGCACGCCTTATTCAAACGGGCACGCTAGGAAGTAACCTGATGTTTGTTAATCAGCACGGTCTAGATAGCGGTGCAGCGCAAACTTTAATTCTGTTGGAAGGCTGGCTAGATAGTTTTCCTTGGCAGACCGCCACCTTGAACGCCATCACAGCCACTTAATTTACCTGTCAAGTTTGACAGTTGTTCGATTCGGTTCGGCAGGCTCAAATCAAACCCTCGTATGCAAATAATAATTAAGGGGGGATGCTATGAATTTCGTCACAGGTACTGCGAGCAGTTTATCGGATACGTATCGTCAAGCAGCAGCCTATCGTTACAAGGTGTTTGTAGAAAATTTGGGCTGGGATTTGAATGCCCCAGATGGTCTGGAACAAGATCAATTTGATCGGCCTGACACAGTGTATGTAGTGGCACGCAACGACGAAGGGGAGGTTTGCGGTTGTGCCCGCCTATTGCCCACCACACGCCCCTATTTATTGTCCGAGGTATTCCCGCAATTGATGAACGGTGCAACTCCTCCTAACTCGCCAGATATTTGGGAGCTTTCGCGCTTTGCTGCTGTTGATTTTAATTCGACGGATAAGACTGCTTTACGTCAAATGTCATCGGTGATTACTGCAGAATTGATGCACGCTGCCATTGCCTGTGCCGCGCAATATGGTGCGAAGCAATTGATAACCGTTTCACCACTAGGTATTGAACGGCTATTGCGGAATGGTGGAATTAAAGCGCACCGTGCTGGCCCCCCTATGCGCATTGACGGACATTTAATTTTCGCCTCAATGATTGAAGTGAATCAAGGGTAATGGCATTAGTCCTTGTTTAGCATTTCTCCCGAGGGTGTAAATAGTTTTGTGTAAACGGTCATTAGGCAGGAGACTGCCAGCAT
>JAVHQJ010000271.1:0-1818 GCA_036171075.1 Sideroxydans sp.
GCATGTTTAAATCCGCCCCGGATTCCATTGCATTACATCCGGGCTACGCTGGCTAAAAAGTTGGCTCTCAATGAGATTAAAATGATGCGCACACCCACTCCAATTTTACGTAGTAATAGGGAGGGTGCGGCTTGGCGGGATTTTTTAAACCGTGGTCTGTCCCCTATTATTCCTTTTAAACCGTGGTCTGTCCCCTATTATTCCTATTATTCCGTCCCCTATTATTCCTCCGATTTCAACGGGTGTTTTTATCGGATATTTCAGGGTGTGCTAAAAAGTTGGCTCTCAATGAAATCAAAATGATGCGCACACCCACTCCAATTTTACGTAGTAATAGGGAGGGTGCGGCTTGGCGGGATTTTTTAAACCGTGGTCTGCCCCCTATTATGCTAGTGGTCTGCCCCCTATTATGCTAGTGGTCTGTCCCCTATTATGCTAGTGGTCTGTCCCCTATTATGCTATTATGCGCGCGTCAGCCCCTCAACTTAACGTTGGGGGTTTTCATATCTAATGGGCGGTTGGTATGCAGACAATACATAAGCTTAATGAACAAATTATTGACAGGGTAACTATTTTTCAGTTACTCTAAACTTTCTAGCGAACATAAAATTTATGTCAAAACACCAGAAAGCTCTGGAGAGACTATGCGCTAACCCACCAGCCTCGGACATCAAGTGGCAAGAATTAAAGGGTGTGCTTGAGCATCTCGGCTACACAATGCTGAAGAACAGCGGCTCTCGCAGGAAGTTTTTTCACCCCGAGAAAAAGGCATTGATCATCTGTCACCAGCCACACCCATCTCCGAACGTGGACAAAGGGTGTGTCGCAGACGTGATTGAACACCTCAAGATCAACGGATTTATCTAGGAATAACTGTGGACATCCTTAAGTACAAAGATTATGAAGGCACGGCAGAGTTGGACATGACTCGTGGCGTTTGTCGCGGGAAGGTATTGTTTATTGATGATCTCGTCACCTACGAATCTGCCTCCCCAGCGGACTTACGGAAGGAGTTTGAGGCTGCTGTAGATGACTACTTGGAAACATGTACGATGCTTGGCAAAGAACCTCTACGACCCTTCCGCGGACTATTCAATGTCCGAGTTACACCAGCCATCCACCGATCCGCGACACTACGCGCTGTTGCCGACGGAGTTTCGTTAAACGATGTAGTTGTTCGTGCGCTTGATACCTTCCTGAATGTCAGGGCTGATGTCAATCACAATATCCGCGTGACGTTAGAATCAACAGATAGATCATCAATCAAAACATTCACCTCTGTTGCATCAGGAAAACCTCAATGGGGTACCGCACATGTCCACTGACACAAAAACACCAGAACAACTCTCCGCTTCAAGCAGCCCCTCGCTTTCAATGCGTGACTTGGCTTCAGTACTCGTGAAGCACTATGGACTAACTGAAGGAATATATGATCTTGTGGTGGAGTTTCAAATCGGAACTGGCGCAGTCGGGCCAGACAAAGATAGTCTTATGCCTGGTGCGATGATCGGCGTGTCACGAGTTGGTCTCGTTCCGACAACGAAGCAAGGACCAAACACCGTTGACGCGGCACTGACCAATCCGACAAAGACGCTGCGTAAGAAGACTACCACCTGATTCGCCACAATAAAACCCCCAACCCTACGTTCAACCCGGACTCCGCAAAAGCGCGTAGTAATAGGGGATAGTAATAGGGGACGATAGTAATAGGGTAGTAATAGGGGACAGACCACGGTTTTAATTCCCGCCGTAAAGTATCCCCCTACACCAAGCTAGTGCTGCCGCGATTTCTCTGCCAGCGCGTGTTTGCGCACCCGT
>JAVHQJ010000272.1:0-8717 GCA_036171075.1 Sideroxydans sp.
ACACCATCGCCAGCGCAGCGCGATCTGAAGAATCAAAATGGTTGCTTTTCGACACCACCAACCGACGCAATGTGGCGCGCATTTTTCCGATGTTGGAGTGGGAGTAACGCGGCGCTCTGCGACTATTTAGGGGCATAGCAAAAAAAATCCCGACATCCACACCTTGTTTTGCGCGACATTTCCGTGAACTACGTAGATTAAACCTGCTCACCCACGCCTTTAAACTTCTCAACAAAGACTGCAATTTTCTGGAACACGCTTTGTTTTTTGGTCAGGTATTGCGGATTAAGCGGACTCATTTTAGGAAGGATGGCATTGAGCTCCGTGCCCTTGTCACTGGCAAACTCCCGCTTTAGTGACGTGGCGATATAACGCCTAGGCCTCTGCATTCAGCTTCTCGTGACCTGCCCCCTGTAGCCCTACCACCAATCAGTAGTAAAGCCCTTGGGTTGCGAGCTTAAACTATTCCGCCTCTACTAACTTCTAGCTGGTACGGTCTACAGGGGGCAGAACAGCAGATACGCTTGGATTTTATTCAGCCTGGCAACCCGCAACAGAATGCGTACATCGAACGTTATAACCGTACGGTGCGCTATGACTGGTTGAGTCATTACCTGTTTGAGTCGATTGAGGAGGTGCAAAATTATGCGACGGATTGGATGTGGACTTACAATCACACCCGCCCGCATATGGCACTCGGTGGCATCACACCGAAACAGAAGTTAGCGTTACACGTCTCTACTTCTGGCGATTGCTAAAATTGGGGGGATTACCCTCTGAAATAGCTATATCTGACATCCTACCAAGCCTAAATTTAGGGGCAATTTAGTTCACACAGCGACTACCGGCATCCATCCTGCTGCTTATCAAGCTGGAAACACACCCGTCGATAAGTAACGGTCGCCCCGATCACACACGATGAAGACGATAGTCGCGTTCTGTACTTGTTGCGAAAGGCGTAAGGCAACGCTCAATGCGCCGCCCGATGACACCCCGCAAAAAATGCCTTCTTCTTTAGCTAGCCGTCGCGTCATCACTTCAGCATCTTGTTGACCCACGTATTGCACACCGTCCACATTTTGCGGACTATAAATTTTAGGCAAATAGGCTTCAGGCCATTTACGGATACCTGGAATTTGCGCCCCCTCTTCAGGTTGCACACCAATAATCTGAATCGCAGGATTGTGTTCTTTGAAAAAACGTGAGCATCCCATGAGCGTACCCGTCGTGCCCATGCTACTGACAAAGTGGGTGATACCACCTTGCGTATCGCGCCAAATTTCTGGCGCAGTGCCTGTGTAATGAGCGAGCGGATTGTCGGGATTGGCGAACTGGTCGAGGATGATACCGCGCCCTTCGTTGCGCAATTTTTCCGCCGTGTCGCGCGCCAATTCCATACTGCCCGCTTTAGGGGTGAGAATGAGTTCTGCGCCGAAGGCACGCATAGTCTGACGACGCTCGATACTTTGGTTGTCAGGCATGACGAGGATAAGATTGTAGCCACGCATCGCCGCCGCCATCGCCAGCGCGATACCCGTGTTGCCACTGGTCGCCTCGATGAGCGTGTCGCCAAGTTTGATCGAACCACGTTCTTCGGCACGACGGATCATCGAGAGCGCAGGCCTATCCTTCACCGACCCCGCAGGATTATTACCTTCCAACTTGGCGAGGATGACATTAGAGGTATTTCCCGGGATACGTTTCAATCTAACCAGCGGTGTGTTGCCGACAAAGTCATCGAGAGTCTTATACATGTTGCGATTCCGAAAATAGAAAACGCCAGCATGATAAATGCTGGCATTTTGTTTTGCACGGCTAGATTAGATGGCGATGCCCGCCGCGTCGAATAGGCCTTCGAACAAGATGGAACTAAGATACCGTTCACCCGAATCTGGAAGAATAACGACGATGGTCTTACCTTCGTTCTCAGGCCGCTGGGCTAGTCGTGCAGCAACTGCCACCGCCGCGCCGCAAGAAATACCCGACAGGATGCCCTCCTCGCGCGCCAAGCGACGCGCATACAGCAGCGCATCCTCATTGCTAACTTGTTCGATGTCGTCCACCAAGGAAAGGTCTAATACTCCAGGAACGAAGCCCGCGCCGATGCCTTGTATCTTGTGCGGCGCAGGCTTCAACTCCTGTCCTGCGCGCTTTTGCGTGAGGACGGGGCTAGCCGCAGGTTCGACAGCGACAGAACGGATGGCCTTGCCCTTGGTTTTCTTGATGTAACGCGAGATGCCCGTGATGGTGCCGCCGGTACCTACCCCCGACACGAGAATGTCAATTTTACCGTCGGTGTCGTTCCAAATTTCAGGCCCAGTAGTGGCTTCGTGGATAGCTGGATTAGCCGGATTCTCGAACTGTTGCAACAGCACGTATTTTGAGTCTGAAGCGGCAATTTCTTTGGCTTTCGCAATCGCCCCGCTCATGCCTTTTGCCCCTTCGGTAAGCACCAGTTTCGCACCATAAGCCACGAGTAATTTTCGACGTTCGATGCTCATCGTTTCGGGCATGGTCAGCGTCAGCGGGATGCCGCGCGCCGCCGCGACAAACGCCAGCGCGATACCTGTATTGCCACTGGTCGGTTCGACGATCTCTTTGCCGGGGCCGAGCAGACCACGCTTCTCGGCGTCATCCACCATCGCGACACCGATACGGCATTTAACCGAGTACGCCGGATTACGGCCTTCGATCTTGGCAAGGATGGTGGCTTTCGCCCCATCGCCGATGCGATTCAATTTAACCAAGGGCGTATGCCCGACAGACAGCGAGTTATTGGCAAATACCTTCGACATGTTTTCTCCCTAGGTGATTAACAGATACGCACAGTCTAACGGACTTTGCAGGTGCAGCTAACTAACCACTTGTCATAAGCTAGTAATTTTTTCATCTAACCCAACACAAAAAAGCCCGCCGTGCATTGCAGGGCGGGCTTTAGGGAAAACTTTAAGCTTAATCGTGCTTGTGATCTTTCTTTTTGTCTTTTTTATGGTCTTTCTTTTTGTCGTGATGATCTTCTTCGTCATCATTCACGCCATCATGGTTTTGATCTTGATGGTCTGCATTGTCTTCTTCGTCATGATGTTTCTTATGCTTCTTGTCGTGCTTATCGTGCTTTTTCTTGTCATGACCGGCTTCATCAGCTTGATCAACGCTTGCAGTCACGTTCGCCGCATCCAAAGGGGCTGCTGCTGGTTTTTGGTCAGCACACGCTACGCCAGCCATTGCAAAAAAAGCGATCAACGTCAGTAGTACTTTCTTCATGGTGTTTCCCTTTCAAAAATGAGCGACGAATATCGCGCGACTAAAACGAGCCGCCCCACTTTAAGTTGACTGACCCAACATTTGCTTTACGTAATGCGCTGTACCCTGCTCCACCGTCAAGAAGGGCTGGGTATAACCCGCGTCACGCAACGCACTGATGTCGGCTTGCGTGTAACTTTGATATTTACCGCGCAATGCATCGGGGAAGGGAATGTAGCGAATGAGTTGCTGCTCGTGCATCTGCGCAATGCTTAATGCGCTCTCCCCCTTTTCAGCACGCAACGTATTGATGGTCGCAGCCGCAACGTCGTTAAAACTTTGCGCGTTACCGGTACCCAAATTAAAGATGCCTGACTTACCAGGATGATCGAGGAAAAACATGTTCACGTTGACCACATCTTCCACTGAAACAAAATCGCGACGCTGTCCGCCGTTGGCATAACCATCACAACCTTCAAATAGCTTCACGTAGCCGTCTGCGCTGAATTGGTTGAAGAAGTGATAGGCCACCGATGCCATGCGCCCCTTATGCTGTTCGCGCTTTCCATACACGTTGAAGTAGCGGAAGCCTGCGATCTGTGATGTGCGATGCGCCCAACGGCGACGCACCACTTGGTCGAACAGAAATTTAGAATAGGCATACACGTTCAACGGCGATTCATACTCGCGACTCTCTTTGAACACCCCACCGCCACCATATACAGAAGCCGATGAGGCATACAAGAACGGCACTTCTTCACGCTGGCAATGATCGAGTAGCGAAAGTGAATAGTGATAGTTGTTCTCCATCATGTAGCGGCCATCCGTCTCCATGGTGTCCGAACACGCTCCCTCGTGCAGCACGGCGGCGGTAATACCATTGAATTGCCCTGCCTTGAGCTTTTCTAAAAAAACTTCCTTATCCAGATAATCGGCAATCTCACAGTCCGTGAGATTCTTAAATTTATCTGCTTTAGTTAGATTGTCTACGGCGATGATATTGGTCTCACCGCGCTCATTGAGCGCTTTGACAATGTTAGAGCCAATAAAGCCGGCAGCACCTGTAACGATGTAATACATGACTTCTCCTTAATCTTTCTGCTTCATATCTTGAACAATCTCTTCGCGACTTACCACGGCTGTGCCCAACTTACCGACCACCACGCCCGCCGCACGATTTGCAACACACACGGCATCCGGCATTTCTGCACCACTCGCCAACATGACAGCCAACGTAGCAATCACCGTATCCCCAGCACCACTCACGTCGTACACCTCACGAGCATGCGTCGGCTCGTGGCGTACACCTTGTTCGCGAAACAGTGTCATGCCTTCTTCGCTTCGCGTTACTAGCAACGCATCCAAGCCCAACTCGACGCGCAACTTTTGCGCCTTGTCCGTCAGTTCTGCATCGTTGTGCCATGTGCCAGCCACTTCGCGGAATTCACTGCGATTAGGGGTCAGCAAAGTCGCCCCTTGATAACGCGCATAGTCGTCACCTTTAGGGTCAACCAATACCGGCTTACCTGCGGCGCGCGCGGCTTTAATCATCTCGGCGATATGCGTTAAACCGCCTTTGCCGTAGTCAGACAAAATCACCACATCAGCATTAGGCAGTTGCGCATGGAATTCAGCCAACTTTGCATTCAATACTTCGTGGCTAGGCGGCGTTTCGAAATCAATACGTAGCAACTGTTGCTGACGTGCAACGGCGCGCAATTTAACAATGGTAGAGATGCTCACATCACGATGCAGCAAGGCATTTACTCGACCTTGTGAGGTGAGCAATTTTTGCAAACAATCTCCCGCTTCATCTGAGCCCACTACCGATAGCAAAGTGCAATGCGCCCCCAACTCGGCGATGTTGCGCGCCACATTCGCTGCACCACCGGGACGCTCTTCTACTCGACTTACTTTCAACACTGGCACGGGGGCTTCGGGCGAGATACGCGTCACATCGCCAAACCAATATCGGTCGAGCATCACATCACCCACTACCAAAATACGAGCTTTATCGAATAAAGGCAGCTTCATGCCGCACCTCCTATGTCGAGTGAGATTTCATGCAGCGCTTCAAGTGGGTCTGGCGCTTGCGTAATGGGGCGACCAATCACCAGATAACTCGCGCCACTTTTTAATGCAGCGCGCGGCGTCATGATGCGGGACTGGTCGTTAGCAGCTGAATTGGCAGGACGAATACCTGGCGTCACCAAGCAAAATTCTGTACCGCATTGCCGACGCAACAAGGCGGCTTCCTGTGCGGAACACACCACCCCATCCAAGCCACTGTCTTTAGCCAACCCAGCTAGACGAGCGACCATCTCGGCGGGTGTCGCAGTAATGCCAATGCCCTGCAAATCTTCCTGCACCATGCTGGTGAGCACCGTCACCGCAATCAGTTTTGGTCTATGCGTCACATTTGCCAACGCTTCACGCGCGGTTTCCATCATGCGTTTGCCGCCTAGCGCATGCACGTTAACCATCCACACACCGAGGGATGCGGCCGCTTTGCAGGCTTGTGCCGTGGTATTGGGAATGTCATGAAATTTCAAATCAAGGAACACATCAAAGCCACGCTGCTGCAACTGTTCAACCAACTGTGGGCCAGCCGAAGTGAATAGTTCTTTGCCTACTTTAAGTCGACACAGAGACGGTTCTAATCGCTGCGCCAATGCCAAAGCAGGGGCGGCTTGTGCATAATCGAGTGCAACGATAATTTTGGGATTGTTCATATGGTTAAGCCATTTTCTTCGCTACGTTTAGGAGAGTAACTTTCCCACTGGTGACACGCAGGGCAATGCCAATAAAACTGACGCGCCTTAAATCCACAGTGTTGGCAACGATACATAGCAAGCGTCCGCGTGCGTTTGTAGATAAGATTTTTAACCAGCTCCAAATCGGCGCGCCGCTCATTCGGCACTTCCATCAACTGCGCTTCCAATAATTTATCCAAGCCCAGCAAAGTGGGATTACGTTTCAATTCATTGCGCACCATTTGATAAGCAGCCTCTGCACCACCCCGTTGCACAAGCGCCGCAAACAAAACATTCATTAAATCAAGCGAAGGATACTTTTCCAAATACCCTTGCAACAAGCTAATGCCCGTCGCTTCACTGCCTAATTGGATATGCGCTTGCAGCAGACGTTCTGCCACTAACGGCAAATACTGCGCATCTTGTTGCTCAACTTGTTTCCAAATCTCAATGGCTTCAAGTGCATGTCCCGCAGCGAGCTCAATATCTCCCAACATCATGTTGGCACGCACCCCTTTAGAATTGGCATTCAACGCTTGTTCGAGATGCACCACAGCCGCTTCTGTTTGGTTTTTAGTCAGCTCACTCGTTGCCAATTCGCAAAAGAAAAATGCCGCCAAATTACCGTGCGACTCGCCGGTTAGGCTGGTCAATTGCTGGGCAATATCAATCGCCTTAAGCCAATCTTTTTCTTTTTGGTAAATCTCCAACAAAAATTCCAGTGCTTCTTTCTCGTATGTCGAGCCATGCAATTGGTGGAATGCGGCTTCTGCCCTATCCAAAATACCGGCCTTAAGATAATCCTGCGCCAACTCAAAAAGAGCCTGCTGTTGCTTATCAACTTCTAAATCGCCGCGTTCCACCAAATTAAGATGCATGCGAATCGCTCTATCTACTTCGCCTCGACGGCGAAATAAACTGCCCAGCGCAAAATGTAACTCGACGGTTTGTGGGGCGACTTTCACCACCTCAATGAACGCTTCAATCGCTTGGTCTTGCTGTTCGTTGAGTAGAAAATTTAGCCCCTGAAAATAAGAGCGCGGCAGCGTATTGGATTCGGTCAGTAACTCTTTAATGTCCACCCGTGCGGCGAGCCAACCCATTCCAAAGAACAGCGGAAATACCAATAACATCCAAGGTTCAAAATCCATTATTCACTCGTCAAAAAGGTTGGGAAGGCAACGGATTGGCAGCTTGTGCTGCCTCTAACTTGCGTAGCAAATGTAATTCACGTTTGACACTTGTCAATTCGCGCCGTTGTCGCAACATCCCCTCCAACATCGCGAAGATTCCCAACGCAGCGCCCAAAGAAATAAAACACAACAACACCACAACCAGCGAAGTATCCCATTGCGCACCTGCAAAAAACTTAAGCGTGACTGCCTGATCGTTCTTTACGGCGAAGCCCAATAGAACGACAAATAACGCCGCTCTCAATAGCCAAAATAAATATCTCATATCCACTGAATCGCCTGCAAACAAGGGTCTAAAGATAGCATGAACTAACAAAAAAAAGGCGGCACATCTTGCGATGGCCGCCTTATTTTTTACATCTAATTACTTTACGTCAGAGACAAATCAACCCGCTCACGCAGTTCTTTGCCTGCTTTGAAATGCGGCACGTATTTGGCTGGCACTTGAACTTTGTCACCCGATTTTGGATTACGTCCCAAACGGGGCGGACGATAGTTCAAGGCAAAACTACCAAAGCCGCGAATTTCAATACGCCCACCTTGCGACAAAGTTTCTGACATGCTGTCCAGAATCACCTTCACCGCCAACTCAGCATCTTTACCGAGCAGCTGTGGGTGACGATCCGCCAGTCGCGCAATCAAATCAGAACGAGTCATGGTGTCTTGCCGCTCCATCATTATTGCGCGTCAGACTTGCCCGAACTCATCTTGGCTTTTAACAATGCGCCCAGATTGGTCGAACCAGAAACACTCGTGTTATCTGCTGCAAATTTTTGCATGGCTGCTGCGGTGTCCGCTTTATCCATTGCCTTAATCGACAGGTTGATGCCACGGTTCTTACGATCCACGTTGATGATAATAGCCTTAACGGTGTCGCCTTCTTTCAAGTGTGTGCGGATGTCTTCTACGCGGTCAGCAGAAACTTCAGACGCCTTCAGATACGCTTCAACGTCGCCGTCCAAAGCAATCACAGCCCCCTTCGCATCCAGAGACTTCACCGTACCTGTAACAATCGCGCCCTTGTCGTGGCCGGAAGAAACGAAGCCGCCGAAAGGATCACCTTCCATTTGTTTAACGCCAAGAGAGATACGCTCACGCTCAACGTCGATGGCCAACACGACTGCTTCTAGATCGTCGCCCTTCTTGTAGTTGCGAACAGCTTCTTCGCCAGGAATGCTCCAAGACAAGTCAGACAGATGCACCAGACCGTCGATGCCGCCATCCAAACCGATGAACACGCCGAAGTCAGTGATGGACTTGATTGCGCCCTTAACCTTGTCGCCCTTTTGGTGATTAGCTGCGAAGTCGTCCCAAGGATTGGACTTGCACTGTTTCATACCCAAAGAGATACGACGACGTTGTTCGTCAATTTCCAAAATCATCACTTCGACTTCATCACCCAACGAAACAACCTTGGATGGGTGTACGTTCTTGTTGGTCCAATCCATTTCGGAAACGTGTACCAAACCTTCAATACCTTGTTCGATTTCCACGAATGAACCGTAGTCAGTCAGGTTAGTCACCTTAC
>JAVHQJ010000273.1:0-1815 GCA_036171075.1 Sideroxydans sp.
TGTCCCCGATATTCCGATACGGTACCAACGAGTCGGTGGAATGAATTAAGGGTGTGTCATCAGTTTATCGATATAGAACGACCGAGTTTGCTTTCTGGTAGCGGCTCGAATTTGTTGGTAATTGCGGGTGAAAGTGTGAAACTGCTCTGTCCCCGAGTATTAGGAATCGAAAATGACGACAGTTTTTTTGAGTTCTACAGGTCGAGATTTATATGAGCATAGGGCTGCGGTATTCGCAGCAATTTGTCGGCTTGACGGATTTACTTGTAAACGCATGGAGGATTTTGGTGCTGTGCCCAGCCTCCTTTAACCGTGTGTTTGGCGCAACTTGCACAATGCGATGTATTCGTCGGTCTCGTCGGTCATTATTATGGAAGCTCACCCCCATCTGATGAAAAATCCTTTACAGAGCATGAATATGATGCCGCTTTCAATCTTGATCGACTGATGTTCCTTGCGCCACAAGATTTTCCAGTCGCTGCTTCTTTGCGTGAATCTGAAGATAAATGGCAGCGGCAGCAAGCTTTTAGAGATCGGATTAGCACCGAGTACGTTGTTGATAAATTCACTAGCCCAGAAGAACTGGCAACTCAAGTGGTAACGGCATTGACGAATTGGGATCGAGCACAACCGAAAATAAGCGTTAGCATGGATCCAGGACAGTACATAATTGTCGTTCAAAGTCCCAACGCATGCGAGGCACATAAGGCTGGGGTTGATGGTGGAACGGATGGGACGCTGAGGCCAAACCGAGGGGAGCGTCACATATTGTGGGCAATGTTTATATCCATAGATAACCCTATACCAATTATTCTTGATTTTCGAAATGGGTCTTTACCGAAAGAGGTTATATTTTCCCGTTGTTGCGGGGCTAGTTATAAACCTCGCTTAGGTGAATCTTGGGTGACAGCAGGAATTAACGAGCCAAGATTTGAAGAAATTGTGGGCGGTGAAATAGCGTTGGTCCTTGAGCCAAGCCGGACTAATTATTTTCTAGATAGCTCTAAGCCAAAAGATAGTTTTGTCTGCCTCGGTAAGGGACAATACACGATATGGATGGAAGGAAGTGGGCAACTTAAATTAAGCAATGGTGTAACTGGCACGGTTCATGAAGGCAGACCTCTGACTTTTGATCTTGATCAAACTTTTGCAGTACATGTATCAGTAATAGGGGAAGTTGAGCGCGTACAACTTGAAAATGGTGACTATGCTACCAGTTACATCGAAACCGCCGCGTCACCAGTTCCTCGAATAGCAGACGGAGTGGCATCGGCAGAGTGCGGGGGTGAGATATATGAAAAATTTATGGCTATACAGGTGGCTAAAAGAAGGCCGGTGGCGTAATCGGTGACAGACAACGATTTTCTAAACTCTTCCCGCACTTCTAACGTCACAAGGCCCTGTACCATCAAATAGGGGACACATCAAATAGGGGACAGACCACGGTTTTCTCTACTACCAAAATTAACATGTTTATTACTTAGGAAGTATGATAAACCGTGGTCTGTCCCCGAATATTCTAGCCAGTTTGGCTCTGCTTCAGAGGGTGAGTCTTGGTGGTACGGCAGACAGGCCATACGGGCAAATATTTCGGTGCAGTATCCACACATATTTGTTCTCCATTGTGATGGTGTTGGACCTCTTGCCAGGGATGCAGAGGTATAGCTATTGTCCCGATATTCGTGCGATATTCCGATACCGATATTCTCGATATTCTGTTGGATGGATATGCCCCCGCAATGTAAGGGCTCGATTATTTTAAATTGGCAGAAAGAGAGTGTGCGGGTGATCGGCCATTTGCTCGAAACCATATTG
>JAVHQJ010000274.1:0-1811 GCA_036171075.1 Sideroxydans sp.
TATTCGTGGCGAATCTCGCTGGACAATTCGCCCCGCAAATAGTCCTGCTCACTCAGTCTCGATAACATCAGATTACTCATCACGACTCCCTTGTAGTTGTAGCCCGGATAAAACGAAGTGAAATCCGGGGAGGTGCGTTGAATATAATCCCGGATTCCATTGCATTACATCCGGGCTACGCTGGCTTTTATGTTCGTGATCATTAAAGACCTTTCCTGTCCATACAGGTATCAGCACAGTGTATTAAGTCTGCCGAAGGGCTATTTGCACGGCACGAGCTTTTGCAATCTTCGAATTCAGCCCCCCATTCTTCAAGTTCTTTGTCCGATCGACCGCATCCAACCAGAATTAAGCAAAAAAATATTGCCAAGCGTGCAGCTCTTGATGCTTTCATCGCAACTCCCTATTGTGTATCTAACGTAAAAGTGAGGGGCTGCACGCTTTTGCGCAGTCCCTCTCGACTGCCGGGTTAGGGCTGCTTATTACCATCACTCGACTTCTGAGTAGGTACATTTTCCTTCTTTGCACTAATCGCTATTTTTGCTTCCGGCTCAGATTTCCTTGAGCTTTCTGAGGCGTGCGCAGGTGTCACGCTAGCTTCAGCCATCGATGGCCAAAATGTGAAACCCGCGTAAATTAATGCACTTAAACTAAGCGCAAACAGGCCAATTGCGACGTACTTTGACCATACATAAACACTCTCACCTTTCTTAACTCGCTTCCACTCTTCTTTTAGCATCGGAATGGAGGCATTCGTTATCTGGTTGCAGTTTATTCGCGCTTCTTTCCACTTCGATTCATTAAACAGAACCCTGCCATTTTCAAGTAGCTTTAAGACTTCAACATTCATTTCTCGTATTTTTTCATCGCTATCTTCCGGATTTATTCTCAATTTTATTGAGGTGAAGGTGGCCGTTACGCGCGATCTAACTTCGTTCGCCGTTTTAGCCATTTCTTTATCTAGGTGTTCGTCATTTTCGTAAATCGACGAAATAGAAACAGTCGCAGCTATATGGTCTGCGAGTTCTTGCCGGAGACTGTCGATCCATTGCTGGCGAAACTCGGAAACTTTCTGTTCCTTTGAAACAATCAAATTCAAAAGCGAGAAGAAACCAGCAATCAATGCGGCGGTAATAACCCCAATGGGGATTAAAGCTTGAATCGGAAAAGTGTTCATAAAACCTCTTAAGCCCTAACGTAAAATTAAGGGGCGCCGGTAGGCGTCCCTCTTGAATGCCGGGTTATGCCATAGAACAGCTTTAAACTAGGCCACGACAAGAGTAGGCCAAGCAAAATCAGGAAAAAAGATAACCAAGAGCAAGCGCCGTTCTCAGTGGCCAACGTTGCCAATTTGCTCAAGGTGCCGGGTATGCGCTCATGCCCAATCAAGAAATTACAATTGCCCATTAGTATGCTGTGAAAGCCAAGCCCCATTAAACCGACACCTCCAGAAAGATATAGCGTGGCGTGACCAAACACTCCGTAGCCAGCGCCTCTATATTTTTGGTAATAAGAGCCTAGCCAAATTAGCACCAGACACAATATCGGGGACAGACACAATATCGGGGACAGACACAATATCGGGGACAGACACAATATCGGGGACACACAATATCGGGGACAGACCACGGTTTCAACGCAATATCACACAACAACGCAATATCGGGGACAGACCACGGTTTCGGCACAATATCAATATCGGGGACACACCAATATCGGGGACACGGTTTTATCCGCCCCCACCCTACTCCCTTTCTACTTCGCCGATGCCACCGGGTAATTCGGATGTTGCGGGTTGTCACTCAGCGCCT
>JAVHQJ010000275.1:0-1811 GCA_036171075.1 Sideroxydans sp.
GAAAGACAATCTGATGCTGCCCGGCATCACCTACGACGTGATATTAGAGCTCGCCGCCGCGAACAACATCCCGTGCGAAATACGCAAAGTGCTGAAAGAAGAAGTGTTCAACGCGGATGAACTGCTGCTCACCTCCAGCACCAAAGAAGTGATGGCGATCACCACGCTGGATGGCAAACCCGTGGGTGATGGCAAACCTGGCGCGATGTTCGCCAAACTGCATACGCTCTACCAAACATTCAAACAGGAAGTGATGCGCAAATAAAGTTGATGTCATTCCCGCGCAGGCGGGAATCCAGCGTTTCATTTCAAGATGCATTTATATTTTGTCTCCGCATTGCGGAGGTTGTTTAATTGACTGGATTCCCGCCTGCGCGGGAATGACAATAATTTGAAGGACTACTGTGACCGAAGACTCTCTCATCGAATACCCCTGCGACTTCCCCATCAAGGTGTTCGGTTTTGCACACCCCGATTTCGCAAGCGCTATCACTCTAGTTGTGCAAGCGCATTCGCCCAGTTTCACAAGTAACAACATCGAGTCACGCAGCAGCAGCACGGCGAAATACACCAGCCTCACCTGCACCGTGCACATCACCTCGCGCGAACAGCTCGACAATTTGTATCGTGACCTGACATCGCACCCAATGGTGAAGATGGCGCTGTGATGAAATTCAAAGGCCCCTCATCCGAGCGTGTGTTGTTGGGGTGTTCACCCCTTACAACCACGGCCTACCCTTTACGGGTGCAACCCTCCTCCCAGAGGGAGAAGGACTTAACCTCCCTCTCCCTCTGGGAGAGGGAATGAGGGTGAGGGAACACTCTATGCAACATCCACCACTACATGTTCGATCCCTCGGCCTCGTTGAATACGAACCGACTTGGCATGCCATGCAGCGCTTCACTAACGAACGCACAGCGGACACTGCCGACGAAATTTGGCTGGTGCAGCACCCCCCCGTCTTCACGCAAGGCCAAGCGGGGCTGCCCGAACATCTGCTGCGCAGCTCGCACATCCCCGTGGTGAAGATAGATCGCGGTGGGCAGATCACCTATCACGGCCCCGGCCAGATCGTGGCCTACCTGCTGCTCGACCTGCGCCGCTGGAAGATCAATGTGCGCGAGTTGGTGCGCTTGATGGAACAAGCCGTCATCGACCTGTTGGCAGAGTACGGTGTGAAGTCAGCCGGACGCGAGGACGCACCCGGCGTGTATGTGGGCAATGCCAAGATCGCGGCACTCGGACTGCGCATCAAGAAAGGCTGCTGCTACCACGGCCTATCGTTCAACGTGGACATGGATCTCACCCCCTTCGCTAACATCAACCCTTGCGGCTACCAAGGCCTGCGCGTAACGCAATGTGTGGAACAAGGTGTGATCGTGCCGATGGAAGAGTTGCAAGCCGAGCTGACGCAGAATCTGGTGCATGGCTTGCAGCAACATCTGCTTCAGGTGCAGACCGCCTAACCATTTATCTAAAAAAAAACTCTGATTATGTCCCCCATCGTCATTCCGGCGAAGGCCGGAATCCAGAGGGTTAAATTAAAAATGCCGTTTCATCAGTCTGTTGCACAGCATGGTTTTTTGATTGAACACCAACATATCCGCCGCTTCAATTGCGCCGCCCGCAGTCGGCACGGTGGGTTTAGTTTGTTGCCACAGTTGTTGCAAAGCCTTTTCTAATTCACCGCTGTGCAATTGCGCCGCACTCACTTCGCGGCACACGCCTTGTTGCGCTAACCACTCAATCAAATAAGGCTGCTCTGGCCATTCGCCGCGTGACACATACAACACGGGAATGCCTGCACACG
>JAVHQJ010000276.1:0-8678 GCA_036171075.1 Sideroxydans sp.
GTGTAAAGGCGGCGCGCTCATTATTGCGCCACGCGGCACAGCCGCAGTTATTAGGGGAGGCCATCAAACAGACTATCGCAGCGATGATGGTGCATGGCGCACTGTTATCGCTGGCATTGATATTGAGTAAGGGAAACATATGATTGGAAGATTGAGCGGCACATTGTTAGAAAAGAACCCACCGCAGATTGTATTGGATGTGCAAGGTGTGGGCTACGAGGTGGATGTGCCGATGAGTACGTTTTACAACCTGCCCGCGCTCAACGAGAAGGTGGTGCTACACACGCAACTCATCGTGCGCGAAGACGCGCATTTACTGTACGGTTTTTTGACGAATGAAGAACGCATTGCCTTTCGTCAATTGCTCAAGATCAGCGGCGTTGGTCCCAAGTTGGCGTTATCCGTGCTGTCTGGGTTGAGCATTGCTGACTTGTCGGCTGCGGTTGCTAATAAGGATGCGAACCGACTGACTAAAATTCCCGGGGTGGGCAAAAAGACCGCCGAGCGTTTGCTACTCGAACTGCAAGGTAAGTTCAGCGTGACGGGGATCGGTGCATCGACTGGCGATGTGGCAACTTCGTCCAGCAACGACATCGTGAATGCGCTGCTCGCCTTGGGCTACAACGAGAAAGAAGCGGATTGGGCAGCCAAGCAATTACCCAAGGATGCCGACGTCTCGGGCGGCATCCGTCAGGCATTGAAGTTGTTGTCTAAGGGATAGCACGGGTAAAAAGCAGTAACATCGGTGCTGCTAAAAAGGAGATGAATATGGGATTGGCTGAAATTGTGCAGCAACAAATACGGGCGATGCCAGAAGGTCAGGTGAAAGAAGTGCTAGATTTTATCGGCTATCTAAAAACACGGCAGGAGCAGACGCAGTGGAGCGACCTCATGCGTGCTCAAGAAAAGTCCCTTGCCCAAGTTTGGGACAATCCAGACGACGAGGCGTGGAACCATGTTTGAGGCGGGTTCGCTGGTGCTGCTGCCTTTTCCATTCACAGATTCCACATCAAGCAAATTTCGCCCTGTTTTGGTGCTAACCAATCCTGATGGATATGGTGATTTTATTGGTATGGCCGTCACCTCCAAGCAGCACCATGATAATGCGATCGCTATTCAGAATGAATCGTTGTCACAAGGTCAACTCCCCAAACCGAGTTGGATCAGAACGGATCGAGTGGTGTCTTTGAACGCTAGTTTAGTAATCAAGAAATTTGCGCAGACCAACGTTGATATTCAACGTCAAGCAGTGAACGGGCTGTGCGAAATGCTGCGTGCACAGGTTGCTAAAACATGATTCATCACGACGACCTTTCCGCCGCGCCGCGCATTATTTCCGCAGCACCAGCTTCGGCACAAGAAGAAGCATTAGAGCGTGCACTGCGTCCCAAGCAACTCGACGAGTATGTGGGGCAAGAAAAAATTCGCGGGCAGTTAGAGATTTTTATTCAAGCCGCGAAGATGCGCAAAGAACCTCTCGATCACGTGTTGCTGTTCGGCCCGCCAGGGTTGGGCAAAACGACCTTGGCGCAGATTATTGCGCGTGAGATGGGCGTGAATATCCGCCATACCTCGGGCCCTGTGCTGGAGCGCGCGGGTGATCTTGCTGCGTTGCTCACCAACCTTGAACCCAATGATGTGTTGTTCATTGACGAGATACATCGTCTGTCGCCCGTTGTTGAAGAAATTTTGTATCCCGCGCTGGAAGATTATCAAATCGACATCATGATTGGCGAAGGCCCTGGCGCACGTTCGGTGAAGATTGATTTGCCGCCGTTCACCTTGGTGGGGGCGACCACGCGTGCTGGCATGTTGACCAATCCCTTGCGTGACCGCTTCGGCATCGTGTCGCGCTTAGAGTTTTATTCGGCAGAAGAATTGCAACGCATCGTCACGCGTTCCTCTGGGCTGTTGGAGTTGCCTATCTCGCAAGACGGCGCATTAGAAATTGCCAAGCGCTCACGTGGTACACCGCGTATTGCCAACCGCTTGCTACGTCGCGTGCGTGATTACGCCGACGTGAAAGCCAATGGCAATGCCACACGTGACGTAGCGGATGCTGCGCTCACCATGCTCGACGTGGACTCGCAAGGGCTGGATGTGATGGATAGAAAGTTGTTGCAAACCGTTATCGAAAAATTTATGGGCGGGCCAGTGGGTGTGGACAACCTTGCTGCTGCCATCGGCGAAGAGCGCGACACCATCGAAGACGTGCTCGAACCCTATCTTATTCAACAAGGCTATCTGCAACGTACCCCGCGCGGTCGTATCGCCACGGCGAACGCCTACCAACATTTTGGTTTGATCCAGCCGCGCAGCGGCGTCAATAACAAGGAACTGTGGGATGAGTAAGCACGCTATCTTTGCTTGGCCTGTCCGCGTGTACTTTCAAGACACCGACGCGGGCGGCGTGGTTTATCACTCCAACTATGTGAATTTTATGGAGCGCGCGCGGACAGAGTGGCTACGCACGTTTGGCTATAGTAATGCCGGGATGATGCAGGAATTGGGCGTGGTGTTTGTGGTGCGCTCGATGAAATTGGATTATTTGAAGCCCGCCATTTTAGATGATTTGCTGTCGGTCACTGCGCAAGTCACCGCCATCGGTCGTAGCAGTATTACCGTGGTGCAGACAGTGTTGCGCGGAGAAACGTTGCTCACCGAAGCGGAAGTTTATTTAGTGTGTGTGGATGTGAAAACATTTAAGCCAGTACGCGTGCCAGATGTGCTGCGCGAACAATGGGACTGAACCTATGAACCTACTACAAGATTTGTCATTTATTCATCTCGTCACCAATGCCAGCGTGCCTGTGCAGCTGGTGATGGGACTGCTGTTGGCGGTGTCGCTGATGTCGTGGTGGTACATTTTCCTTAAATTATTTGCAGTGCGTTTGGCCGTAAAACGCACGCGCGAATTTGAAGAGGAATTTTGGAATAATCCAAATTTAGGGGCGTTGTATCAACAGGCCACGACGCATACGCGGCATGACCAAGGTGCGCTAGAACATATTTTTTCTGCTGGCTTCAATGAGTTTGTGAAGTTAAAAAAAACACATGGCGTAGATAGCGCGGCGATTATGGATGGCACACGGCGTGCCATGCGTGCGCGCTATCAACGTGAGATGGACGATCTTGAATCGCATTTGTCATTCCTCGCAACAGTGGGGTCGGTGAGCCCTTATGTAGGGCTGTTAGGCACTGTATGGGGCATTATGAATGCCTTTCGAGGCTTGTCCAGCGTGGGGCAAGCAACCTTGGCGCAAGTGGCGCCAGGTATCGCGGAGGCGTTGGTGGCAACAGCGATGGGCTTGTTCGCAGCGATTCCTGCGGTGGTGGCTTACAACCGATATGTGCATGATGTGTCGCGCTTATCGACGCGTTTTGAAAGTTTCATCGAAGAATTCTCTAACGTTTTACAAAGGCAGCCATGAGCTACGGTCGTCGCGCTGCGCATCGTCCGATGAGCCAAATTAACGTGGTGCCTTACATCGACGTGATGCTGGTGTTGCTGGTGATTTTTATGGTCACCGCTCCCATGATGAACCCAGGACAAATTGATTTACCCAGCGTAGGTAAATCACTGACGCCGCCTGTCGCGCCGCTGGAAGTGATTATTAGAAAAGACACCACGCTGGCTTTGCGTGATCACGCGCAAGGGGAGCAGGAGCTGCCCGTTTCGCGCGATGAGTTGGCCGTGATGTTGAAAAAGAAATTGGCTAGCAATGCGGCGCAATCCGTGGTGATTTCGGCGGATAAAAAAGTACGCTATGAAGAAGTGATTGCGGTGATGGATATGTTGCAGCAGCAGCATATTCAAAAAGTGGGGCTGCTGACCAAAGCGCGATGAACTACGCATTAGCTCAACGTGAATCGTATCGCCTTCCCGCTGGCTTGATGGCGTTGGGGGTGCATGCCATTTTCTTTGGCGTGTTGGTGTTTGGCGTGCACTGGCAGACCAACCAACCCGAGAGTTTTGCGGTTGAGTTGTGGGACAGTTTGCCTGTTGTTGAGCCTGTGCCTGTCGTTGAGGCGATTGCTGTTGAGCCGCCGATGCCCTCGGTTGCGAAGGAAGAATCCACACCTGTCGCCAAGGCGGACATTGAGGTGCGCCAGAAAAAAATAAATAAAGCCGAGCCGCTTAAACCGAGTGCGAAAGAAATAAAAGCGCAGCGCCAAGAGGAAGAGCGTCAGCAGTTGGAAGCGTATGCAGACATGCGTAGGCAAGCCATCCAAGACAGCGCACGTGAGGAAGTGAGTGCGGCCACCGCAGCGGAAGTTGGACGCTATCAAGACATGATTCGCAGCAAAATACGCCGCAACATTGTGGGTGTGCCGCCTAACTTGGCTGACAATGCGAAGGCAGAATTTAAGGTGACGCTGTTGCCGGGTGGCATGGTGCTGGAGGCGCAATTGAAAAAGAGTAGCGGCAATGCGGCTTACGACGATGCGGTAGAGCGGGCGATTTTCAAAGCGCAACCGTTCCCCTTGCCGAAAGATGAAGAATTACAACAGATGTTTCGTGTGTTGAATTTAAGTATTAAGCCACAGGAGTAGTCAATGTTTCGAGTTCTGATGAGCATTTGGATAGTTTTTTGTTCGCAAATGGCGAACGCCGAATTGAGCATTGAGATTAGCGGGGCGGGCGAGCATCAAACGCCTGTATCAGTGGTGCGTTTTGCGGGTGAGGAGGGAGGCACGCAAAGCATCAGCGAAATCATCTCTAACGATTTGCTGCGCACAGGGCTATTTAAGCTTATTCACCCAGCGGGCAGAGCACCGCATGTAATGAGTGAAGTGAAATATGCTGATTGGTATGGCGTAGAGGCCATTGTAATGGGGTCGATTACCCCACAAGAGGGCGGCAACATGCTGGTCACCTTCAGCCTATTGGATATGGTGCGGCGTAGTGAGTTGCTTAAACTGACTGTGTCCGCGCCGCAAGATCAAGGCCGCGCCATCGCACATGGCATCGCAGATAGAGTATTTGAGCGACTGACGGGGACACCTGGCGTTTTCAGTACGCGCATTGCTTATGTGAATCGTGATAAAGGGCATTACCGTTTGGTAGTGGCGGATAGTGATGGTTATGGTGAGCAAGATTTACTTAATTCCCGTGAACCGATTATGTCGCCTGCGTGGTCGCCCGATGGTTCAAAAATTGCCTACGTAAGTTTTGAAGAGCGGCGGGCGATTGTTTATGTGCAATCCTTGAGTACGCGCGAACGACGCGTTGTGGCTGATTTTCCCGGGAGTAATAGCTCGCCTGCTTGGTCGCCAGATGGAAAAAAACTCGCGGTTGTTTTAACCCGTGATGACACCTCGCAAATTTATGTGATGAATGCGGACGGTACTGGCTTAAAACGCATTACGTTTAGCGATGCGATTGATACAGAACCCACCTTTTCCGTAGATGGTAAATTTTTGTTATTCGCCTCGGATCGAGGCGGCACCGTCCAAATCTATCGAGTGGCAGTGGAAGGTGGGGCGGCAACGCGTATGACTTATGAAACAGGGAATAGCTTTTCACCCCGCTTCAGTCCAGATGGCAAGAGCTTTGCCTACACGCTGTTCAATGAAGGCAAGTTTTACATCGTGGTGAACGACCTTGGCACCCAGCAAGTGCAGTATTTATCCAATGGAGGGTGGGATAAAAAGCCCAGTTTCGCCCCTAACGGCAAGCTTATCCTGTTTGCAACGGAGCTACAGGGGCGTGGTATATTGGCAAGCGTATCAAGCGATGGTCGAGTAAAACAAAAATTGGCAGCACAGCGGGGGGATATTCGAGAACCTGTCTGGGGGCCGTTGTTAAAACGTTAATTTGAAAGGATGTACCCATGAAAAAAATTCTATTGAGTGTGTTATTGCTTAATTTGTTAGCTGCTTGCTCTAGCACGCCGACTAAACCTGACGTTGCGGAAGTACCGCCAGCCAATACAAGTGCGAATACGGACACCGCTGCTGCACAAGTCGCTGCCGATGCACAAGTTGCAGCGGATGCTGCGGCTGCCAAAGCTGCTGCCGATGCACAAGCTGCAGCGGCTGCCGCTGCTGCCAAAGCTGCTGCCGATGCACAAGCTGCTGCCGATGCTGCTGCCGCACAAGCCGCTGCCGATGCAGCCTTGAATAAGGCTAGCGTGTATTTCGCGACTAACGTGGATGCAGTTCAAGCCGCAGATAAAGACACGCTCTTGGCACATGGCAAGAAATTGGCGGGCGATGCAAAAGCGAAAGTGCGCGTTGAAGGCAATGCGGATGAGCGCGGTAGTAGTGAATACAACTTGGCATTGGGACAACGTCGTGCCAAAAACACCAAGAAAGTATTGGTGTTGAGTGGTGCTAAATCCAGTCAAGTGACGACAGTGAGCTATGGCGAAGAAAAGCCAGCCGCAGCAGGACATGATGAAGCTGCATGGTCGCAAAATCGTCGTGTTGACATTAACTACAACGCAGGCAAGTAACTGTGCGTAAAGTAGGCCTAGGTTTATTTTTAGGTTTGTTGTTGGTGAACAGCCCTGCTTCGGCGGGGCTGTTTGCTGATGACGATGCGCGCAAGCAAATCCAACAATTGGAAGCGAAAGTGAATAAGTTGGAAGCGCAGTTGCGTAGTGTGGAAGAGCAACATCGGCAGTCCATCAGTTCTTTGTTGGATTTGCAAATACAGCTTGAAACGCAGGCTACCGAACTGCGTAAGTTGAATGGTCAGAATGAAGAGTGGGCGCATAGCCTGCAAGATGTTGAGAAACGTCAAAAAGATTTCTATGTTGATTTGGATGCCCGAATCAGTCAGCTCGAATTAAACCAACAGAAGCCGGATACAAGTCGTGCCGCTGACAACAAAGCGAGCGGTACCCCGGTTGGCGAAAATAAAGTATTTGAAGCGGCTTATGGCTTATATAAAGCAGAAAACTACGCGGGTGCAGCCACTGCATTCCGTGATTTTTTGCGGCAATTTCCGCAATCAGTACACGAGGCAAATGTGTATTACTGGATGGGGAATGCTTATTTCTTAACGCGGGATTACGCCAATAGTCTTGAGAGCTACCAAAATTTAAGCAACAAGTTTCAAGATCATCCGCGCCTAGCGGATGCCATGTTGAACATGGCGGAGTGCCAACTTGCGTTAAAAAATAAAACGAGCGCCAAGAAAACATTGAAGCAAATAACCGTCCAATTTCCAGGTAGTGATGTGGCGGCCACCGCCAAAAAACGTCTCGCTACTGTTAAGTAATCCCCAAAATTTTTATGAGTAAAACGATCGACGATACATTGCGTATCAGTGAAATCTTTTTTTCACTGCAAGGCGAAACCAGTCGCGTGGGTTGGCCGACGGTGTTCGTACGTTTAACGGGCTGTCCTTTGCGTTGCACATATTGCGATACCAGCTATGCCTTCACGGGTGGTCAAACACTCACTTTACCCGTCATATTGAGTGCCGTTGCACAGCACACGCCCCGCTTTGTTACCGTAACCGGAGGCGAACCCCTCGCGCAAAAAAATGTGCACGCACTGCTGTCATCCTTGTGTGATGCGGGCTATGAGGTGTCGTTAGAAACGGGCGGCATGCTGGACGTGTCGACTGTTGATGCGCGGGTGTCCAAAATTGTTGATCTTAAAACGCCCGCATCAGGTGAGATGACAAAGAATCTGTGGACTAATCTGCAACATTTGAATCCGCACGATGAAATTAAATTTGTGCTGTGTGATGAGGCAGATTACCAATGGGCTAAACAGGTCTTGAATGAGTATCAGCTCTCAAAAAAGTGTGATGTGCTGTTCTCGCCTGCACAAGGTTCGCTTTCCCCTAAAGAATTGGCGGCGTGGATTTTGCGAGATCAATTGCCTGTGCGTTTGCAGGTTCAGTTACACAAGATATTGTGGGGAAATGAGGCAGGACGATGAAACGTGCAGTGGTTTTGTTATCGGGCGGACTTGATTCCGCTACTGTGCTGGCAATGGCTCGCGAACAAGGGTTCGAGTGCTATGCCTTGAGCGTAGATTATGGGCAACGTCATCATGCTGAATTGGCGGCAGCGAAAAAGGTATCCGCTGTGTTGGGTGCGCGCGAGCATCGGGTTATCAATATCGACCTCACGGCATTTGGTGGATCGGCGCTCACAGACAATAAAATTGCCGTGCCAGAACACGCCAGCGCGGGCATTCCATCAACCTATGTCCCTGCGCGCAATACCATCATGCTATCTCTTGCATTGGCTTGGGCAGAAGTGTTGCAAGCGCAAGACATATTTTTTGGCGTGAACGCGGTGGACTACTCTGGCTATCCCGATTGTCGTCCTGAATATGTCGAATCGTTCGAGCGCATGGCCAACTTGGCGACAAAATTTGCAGTGGAAGGCAAGCCGCTTACATTGCATGCACCCCTGTTGCACTTAAGCAAAGCGCAAATTATTCAACAAGGAGTGCGATTAGGTGTGGACTACGCCATAACAGTTTCATGCTACCAAGCCGACGAGGCAGGAAATGCATGCGGCCGTTGTGATTCATGTCGATTGCGTCGCGAAGGATTCATTGCCGCTGGAGTGCCCGATTCCACGCGCTATCACGGGCTCTGATTCGTTTGACAGACGAACTTAAAACCGTATAATGCGCGCTCCTTTTTAGGAGGGGGTCGGTAGCTCAGTCGGTAGAGCAGCGGACTTTTAATCCGTTGGTCGCGAGTT
>JAVHQJ010000277.1:0-6047 GCA_036171075.1 Sideroxydans sp.
CCTCGCCGACCAGCACGTTGCCGAATCCATCTTCGATTTCGCCGTCAACGCCGGTCCCGTCACCAGTGCCAAACTCGCCCAACTCACCGTCAATGCAGAACCGGACGGTGTGATCGGTCCGGTCACCCTGCAAAAGATCAACGCCGAAGAGCCGCGCACGTTCCTCTCGATCTTCGCCCTGCACAAAATCAGACGCTACGTGCAAATCTGCGACCAGCGGCCAAAAAGCAGAGACTTCTTTTACGGCTGGGTTAAACGAACACTGGAGGTAGTTTAATCATGACTCACGACCCCATATGCAGCCGTCTGAGCGGCGGCAGCAGCACCCTCGCAGCGGAAGACGCACCTCACCTCAGTGACGAGGAACAAAAGGAACTCGCCAACGAACTCGCCAAGGCGACCCTGCAACACGACGCGCAAATGGCCGCGCTCGGCTTGCAGGAAACGCGCACCTACCTAGCCGATGTCGCCAGCGCGCGGGAACAACAATATCTCGTACAGGAATCTGAACGCGCAAGCTGGCTGGCGAAAAACGCCCAGTCGCTACTCGCCTTCTGCGTGACCGGATCGGCTTTCATCCTCTTCACCATCGTGATCGTGGGCAGCAGCAAAGGCTGGTTCGCCGACAACGAAAACAAGGACATCATCATCTACATCCTCGGCGCACTCACCACCGTCGCCACACAGGTCGTCTCCTACTATTTCGGCTCCAGTGCTGGCAGCGCGGACAAGAGCCGGGCGCTCAACGCAATAGTCAAGGCGAACAAACCCTGACTGTAATCTACTTCATAGCACTACAAACAGGGAGATTCGCAATAAGCAGCGGCCAACAGGAAGTCTTCGTCACACCACGATCATTTCAGAAGGCCAGACGCACCGTCTGAAACTGATTTTCCAGGGGAGAAAAAAATGCTCGTTAATTTTTCGGCGTTAGCGCCAACCGCAACAATCAGGCCTGACAGCCCCCGTTTTGACGGGATAGGTTTTTCAAAACGGCTGAATGCTCAGCGTATCCTGCTGACTTTCTCGGCACTGTGCATGACAGGCTGCACCTTTTTCAATCCGACAGTCGGGTTGTTGGCCCCGGATCAAACCCCGGCTCATGAACCGAAAAACATGCCGATACTGGCGGCCGTGGTTAAGACGACCAGCGAAAAAGTACAACTACTCGAGACTAGACGCAATTCCAGCCTGCAAACCAACCGGACACTGGGGGTGGCAACTTTCGGGTTGGGTCTGGCATCAGCAGGCTATGGTTTATACGGCAGCCATGCCCATGCGATGAAAAATCTCGCCCTGGCGGCCGGTGCCACCTATGTCGGCGCTTCACTGTTCACGCCACTCGGCCAGACCGAAATCTATCATGCCGGGATTCAGGCGCTGTCCTGCATCAACAACAAGGCCAGCCTCACCCTGACCCAGATTGACAGAGACATCGGAACGCTGAAGGCAAATGGAAATCAGCCGCTCACAGCTGAAACGCTGGGGTGCACACCAGAAGACCCGGACAAACTCGCCAGACAAAACAGCGCCTATGAAAAAGCCACCTGGTCTGCAAACTACGCCAAAGCGAACGACGCCAGCCTGGCTCAAACCGCCCGGAGTGCCAGCAATAATGTCCTGCAAGAGTTGGACAAACAACTCATCGGCCTGACGCCCAGCCCCGATGCCATATTGAACGCGGCCAGGACACTCCTGCCCTCGGGAGGAACCGGCCCGACAGCCAGTACATCTGCTCAAGCCGGTGTGGCTTTGTTACGTGCTCAGCCACTAGGTCAAAAAAGAACGAGTCTACCCAATATTCCGCATTGCACCGCTCTGGAAAACGCGCGTCTGGATGAACGCACGGCGAATTACCAGGCCATCAGCAACTCCCTGACAGCAGCCATGAACCATATGGATGACCTGTCCAGCGCCTGTGTGATGAGCGCAAGCAGCATCGCGCCGATCTCGCTCTCGCAGGAGGAAGTGACCGTCACCAAGGACATTAAATTCGTCAATGTCGTCATCAGCGGCGGGCGCGAACCCTATTTACTGACGAAGTCAGACACACCGGGCGTGATCGTCAACCTCATTCCACCCAGGACGATCAACATCATCACGGAAACAGAGTTCAAGCCAGGCGATCATAAAATCGAGATCAGGGATGGCTCGACGGTGACCACCCCGAAAATCCTGACTATCCATGCCAAGTAGAACATGTGTTGAACCCGGATACGCAATCAGGACGTCATACCGGCGCAGGCCGGTATCCAGCAATGTAAGGCGTCCTCGAAACGGAAAAAATCAGGGGGTTGACCCCGTTACGCGGGAATTTGTTAATCAACTGGATGCCGACTTACGCCGGAATAACAAAATTTTTTCAATATACTATTTGCGGTGGTATTTCCCGCTCAATCACCACAGGAGGCGTCATGGAAGGTCTGGCTAAATTCGAAGAAATTCATGTCATTTCGGACATCCATATGGGTGGCAAGCCTGGTTTTCAGATTTTGCGCGAGACGGCACGTCTGGCGAATTTCATCCGCCAACTTGCCTCGTTGCGCCCCGGTGACAGGCTCGCCCTGGTGCTCAATGGGGATGTGATCGATACGCTGGCCGAAAATATCAACGGCTATGTGGCGGTGGATGAGGCAGAGACGACACTCGAACGCATCATGGGCTATGAAGCTTTTACTCCCATATGGGATGCGCTGGCCGATTTCGTACATACCGACAAACGCACACTGGTGGTGGTCATCGGCAATCACGACATCGAGATCGCCTTCCCCGGCGTGCAGCGACTGATCACCGAACGGCTGAGCGGCGGCGACCTTGCTGCGAAATCGCGTATCGAGTTTTCTGCCGCAGGCGCCGGGTTTGCCTGCATGGTCGGCAATGCACGGGTGTTCTGCACCCACGGCAACGAGGTCGACCCCTGGAACTTCAATCGCTACGAGGACTTGTCGCGGGTGGCAAGACGGCTTAACGCCGGGTTGACGCTGAATCGCGACGAGTGGACACCCAATGCGGGCACACGCATGGTCAAGGATGTGATGAACGAGGTCAAGAAACATTACGCCTGGATAGACCTGCTGAAACCCGAGACCTCGGCCGCCATCGGCACCCTGCTCGCGCTCGACCCTGCGCAACTGGATAAGATCAACAAACTGCCGGCTATCCTCGGTGCAAAAGTAGTCGGCAGTCGTCAGCTTGATCAACGCCTGTCCGCCGACTCACTGCAACTTCCCGACGCGCCCGCCAGCATACCTCCCACCCTGGAATCCCTGCTCGGCCCCCACGTGCTGGCCAGCATGAGAACAACCGGGGCGACTCACGGCAGTGCTGACGATATGCTGCTGGCGCTGGAATCACGTCAAACTCCTGTCCGGAACCCTATCATGGGGGATGCGCCACTGGGCATCGGCGAGCTCGTCTGGGACCGGCTCACCGGCTGGCTGACCGGCGTCAGTCACGATGAGGCGTTGCGACACGCCCTGCAGGACTGGCTCAAAGGCGACAGCACCTTCGCCATCGACGACAAGGACGACACCTGCAAGGATGTCACGGCCAGACTGGGCACCGGCATTGATTTTGTCGTGACCGGCCACACCCATCTGGCGCGCGCCATCGACCTGGGTTCGGGGCGCTATTACTTCAACAGCGGCACGTGGATACGATTGATGCGTTTCACCGACGCGATGCTGGCCAGCGCGGAATCGTTCAAACCTGTCTATGACGCGCTGGTGAATGGTCACCTGTCCGCCATCGATGAGGCGAGATTCAACGGGGAACCGCTGGTGATGGATCAGACGACATCCGTTTCGATCAGTCAGGAAGCCGACAAGACCGTCGGACGCCTCAATCGCGTGACAGGCGATGGAACCGGGCAACCCGAAGTTAAAAAAGAATTTACGAGGCCATGAAATGAAGCACATCCACGATGTCGTGCTCGAACTGGTGCGCCCCGGCCCCGCCCACAACCAGTTGCTCTCGCCGCTGACTCCCTATGTCGCACTCTGTGGCGGCGGCAGCCCGGTCAGCGTGCACCTGCCCTTCGAACACCAGCAACTACTGACACGCATCCGCCGTTTGCGTTATGAAGCTGAATCGGGTGAGGCCACGGAAGCACAGATCGCCCAGCGTCAGGCCGAACTGCACGAGATGGGCGATATACTGGGCAATGTGCTGGGCGAGATTCCGACGCTGCTGGCCGAACTCAGCCGGGTACGATCCACCGGCGGCAAACTGGCGCATCTGCGTCTCTCCCTGTCGGCCAGCGAGCTGGGCATGGTGCCCTTTGAGACTGCGCTCTCCCCCGCCGGTTTTCCCGGCAACGGCTCACCGCTGTTTCTCCAGTCCCATACGCCAATCACCGTCACGCGCGAGATCCGTCGCGGACAGGCACTTCCCCTGAACTGGAACAGGATACCCAGGATACTGTTCGCCTTCTCATCCCCGCCGGGTCTCGCCCCCGTTCCTGCTCAGGAGCACCTCAGAGCGATACGCGATGCCATAGACCCTTGGGTAAAGATCAGGGACGACCCCCAACAGAGCGTCGAGGAACTGAAAAAGATCCTGACCGTGTTACCCGATGCCAGTCTGCAGGAGATACGCGAGCTGTGTAACCGGGAGAGCTATACCCATATCCACATCCTGGCGCATGGCGCGCCCTTCAACAATGCGGGAGACCGGCATTTCGGCATCGCCCTGAATCGCCATGACGACAAGACGAGATGGGAAGTCGTCGATGGCGAGAGTCTGGCCATCGCATTCACCGGCAAAAGTACCAGCTGCGGCACGCAGGAGACTCCCTCGCTGGTCTCGCTCGCCACCTGCGATTCAGGCAACGTCGGGTCTGTGGTCACGCCTGGCGGCAGCATCGCGCACGATCTCCATACAGCAGGCATCCCCTGGGTCATCGCCTCGCAATTCCCGCTCTGGATGCAAGCCTCCACGCTGGCAGTGGGCGAGTTGTTCAGCAACCTGCTGGCGGGGGCGGATCCCCGCTCGGTGCTGTACGACCTGCGTCGCCGCCTGCGCACCGACTGCCCTAACACCCACGACTGGGCCAGCATCGTCGCTTATGCCACTCTCCCGCCCGACTTTGAGAGCCAGCTGACCGCATTCCGCGACAACCAGATGAAAGCCAGTCTCTCGGTAAAACTCAACCGGCTGGACGACCTGTTCGGCAGGCGTGAGTCAACCCCGCGTCCTGATGATATAAACGAACTCGAAACGATCAGCCGTAAAATCCGCGCGACCATCACGAGCTGGTGCAACGACCAGAGCGACGACCCGGCACTACGCCTGAAACCTGCCGCCTCGATGCGGCTCGGCATGGGGGGGGCCAGCGAAAAAAGACTGGGGATCGCCGATCAGGCGGCCAGCACGCGCGAGCAGAATCATGAGAAAAAAGCAGCCCTGAGAGAAAAATCCCGGCTCTCCTACCGGAACAGCCGTGACTACTATTGTCAGGCGATAGAGGCAGACGCCTCCTCCATCTGGCCGCTCACCCAGTACCTCTCCGTGAATGCCGTTCTCGAAGCGAACCATCGGGAACATGGTCGCATGCCGTTCGGCATCCCCCCGAAAGACTGGTGGTTCATAGCCACCCGTATCGCCCTGTGCGAAGTCGACACCGAACGCGGCGCCTTTGCCCTGACCGACCTGATCGAACTGTCCCTGCTCGGCTGCTTTTATGATCAGTCCTGCGACCATCATGCGATCAGCCATCAGATACATGACTATATCGAGAAGATCAACCAGCTGGAACACAACGACCCCATCCCGAAAAAGGCCCTGCTGCGCCAGCTCGGGCGATATCAGCATTCCTGGAGCCACCCGCTTTGGGATGAACTGGTGGCGAGCACGATAGAAAAGCTGAGCCCTGAGACACAAACGGGCGTGGAAATACAGAAATGAAGAAGATCAGCTCAGGGAAGCGGCACACCATAAGTGCTGATAAAAATTTCACGGGGCTATGTGATTTGTAGTGGGTAACTTACGGGAACCGTATCCCGGAAAGTCGTCGTTTATGTTGTTGTCAAGGGAGGGCAAAGCCCTGC
>JAVHQJ010000277.1:6057-8668 GCA_036171075.1 Sideroxydans sp.
AACCACCCCTCGAGCCCGTCCGGCGGAGAGGACGCTTTTGTTTTTATATGGCGAGCCAGAACGCTATTACCCACTCTATTTCACATAGAGCCAATTTCACTATATTTTTAAAGGGGATAAAATTGCATACATTCATATCAAATGAAGATGAAGTTTCTGCTAAAACAAATAGTTACAAATTAATCCCTACCAATTTTTTATTGCTTCTCATGGCATTTACCACATCGGGATGCATCCCTCTTAAAAAAGAAGTTCAAAATTCATTCCATGTAAACTCTGTCCTAGTTCAGGATAAAGATGCCAACAATGCCGGATATGATTGCTCATCAAGAAAAAATGATGATGAAATGCCCTGCGTCATCAATCTTGATAACTACAAATTTAGTGATGAGACAAGTAATCCAGCCTTAACTGCCCTCGCACGACTTTCCAATTGCGAAAAAGCAGCGGCAGCAACATCCAATTCAGTAACTGCCATAAAAAAAATAAGCTCTGCGCAGACTCTTCTAGAAATCAAATCCAATGAGAGAATCAGCATAGAAAAGGAGATTTATGCATTAAACAAGAACCTCAATGAACAAACAAAATTATTCAATAAATTGAATAAGAAACAAAACAAATCAAAAATAAAAGAATCACTTAAAGTTGATATAGAAAAGATTAACCAAGCATTAGCTACAACAAATAAACAATTAGCGGATAAACAAATTGCTTTAAGGACGGCACAAAATGCAGAAAATCAAACTCATGAACTTGTTTTGACTAGCAAGGCCGATTTGCAATCAGCATCATATCCCCAAAAACCTATGGCAGATGACCCAGAATCTTGCCGCGTAATGCGAAATGCACTTGAAGATGAAATACTGTATCGCTCTCAGCAAATATGTAAAAAACATCTGTCGGACGTGTTGGCCACCTCATCAATAGTAAATACCAATTTAGGCATGGCTGGCATCATTTTTTCAACGATAGGCGCTGTTGTAGGTGGTGTCCAGGCAAAATCAACAATGTCCGCACTGAGCGGTGCAAGCAGTGCAACGCAGAATTTAGTCAACAAAGAGATATACCGTGACTATATCGTTCCAGCAATACTTAAAGCCATCAGTAGTGACAGAGATCGAAAACTTGTAGACATCAGATCTGACCAATCCAAAGATGTAATCAATTACAGTGTCTCCCGCTCAATTTACGATGCAGTTGATTATCATGAACGCTGCTCCTTTGCTCATGGGCTAGAATTATTGGCAACTGATGCGGAGAAACGCACGCCTCCCAGACAAGAAGAGTTGGAAGCTCAATTCACAAAAAACAACGCCATGGTTACTACAATGCGTGATTCACTCGATAAAAGCAGCTCAATTGAAAAGGCAATTATTGAAAAAACAATGGAACGTCTACTCATTGAAAATGACACAATTGTGACGAGAATAAATTTAATGAAACGAACACAAAGTTCTAACTAAAATAAATTGCAGGGCAGCTAGGGGTGCGGAACGAACCCTAAGTCTGCGCACCCGACGCAAACAAAAAGGCGACCTTCCGGTCGCCTTTTTCGCAGGAGTTTTTTGTAGGGGCGCAAGGCCTTATGCCCCTACCCTACCCAACGCCTCGCGTTCTGGAACATGCGCAACCACGCGCCGTTCTCCTGCCAGCACTCGTAGGGAGCAATCGTTATTGCGCCGGATGTGGTCTCATCGGCCATGATACGGCGCAATGCCCGTTGGTTATTGCGCCCTACCTATTTCTCTCCTACCGGGGAGAGTCACCAATTCCCATCGACAATCAACTCGCCTAAAGTCTGGCTTTCAATTCCTCATACACATCATCTCGTGACGCGACTGAAAGTATGGTCAACAGGTTTTCGGTATCGTTGACGTGGTAGATGAGGCGGAACTGGGGTGTGGTAATTTTGATTTTGTAGCAGTCAGGCAACTCGCGCAGGGCGTCTTTTGCTATGCGCGGCTGGTTTAGCCGTTCTTTGGCGAGTTTTTCCTTGAAGCGCCGTTTGACGCTGCCATCCAGTTTGGCCCATTCCTTTTCGGCCTCTGGATGAATGGCTAATTCATAGTTCATCCAGCGTGACCCGGCGCGCGGTGTTCAGGGTGGGGAAACGATCCTTGGCGCGGGTTTCAGCTACGCGTTCCGCGATTGAATCCAGCATGGCTTCCATCATTCTCGGCGAGACGATGTAACCGGCAGGTTTGTTGTGGTTGAGGATGGCGACAGCCTGATCTTCGTCCTCGGCGCGCTTGAGTATGCGTGTCGGCGATTCGCGCAATTCGGTGACACCGATGGTGATAGTTGCATGAATGGCATTCATAATTATGTCCTTAATAATATGCACAATAGTGTACATAGGCAAGCAGGCTGGGTCAATCACATTTCCAAACAAAAGGCGACCTTCCGGTCGCCTTTCTGGATTCCCGCCTGATGAAACAACTAAGTATTGACTAAGCAATCAACAAACGATTGCAAAGTCACTACTTATTCGCGGGAATGACACGCTACCCCACCCAACGCCTGGCGTTCTGGAACATACGCAACCACGCACCGTTTTCCTGCCAGTCTGCGGGATGCCAGGAGTGCTGCACCGCACGGAACACGCGCTCCG
>JAVHQJ010000278.1:0-1792 GCA_036171075.1 Sideroxydans sp.
GACATCATGATTCGTGGCGGCGATGCCATAGAAGTTAAAAAGATGGAAAGTAATGGTTCGGGCATCGCGCTCAATAGCTCCTATCCGAAAGATATTTTGTATTCCGACAGCCCTATGCTCACAGCAGATTGTAAAAATTGTGAAACCTGGACACAAAAAGATTTGCTTTATTCCGTAGGCGTTGCCCCCAAGGGAAAGCTGATATCACTATGGTTTGTGTATGGTGATTGCTACGCCGCAAATAAATCTATTTACGAAAAAATTAGAACCGCTATCTCTGATGGAATTCAAACATTACCCGATATTGAGTTCGCAGAAACAAAAGAGCTAGGGCGTGTGAATAGAGTTGATCCGCTCGGCATTACCTACTTGAGAATTCGAGGTATGTGGCATATCGAAAATCCAAGCAAAGTATTTCAGTATGTTTCGCATCAGAGAGAATCTAATTTCTCTGTATATGCCTTACTTCTTGAAAGCAAATATGTCTCCTTCCCGCTCTCAGATAGGCAGTATTTAGAGCAAATAAATATCGCGGGGTTTGTAATAACTAAAGTAAAAATTAAATCGCCAAATAATCCAGCAACCCTGTTGGATGCTAGGCTTATCTCGTTTAGGAAATGAAATGAAAATTGGATCATTTTTTTCTGGTGCCGGCGGTCTAGATAGGGGATTTGAGAGGGCTGGTTTCGAGACTATTTGGGCAAATGAATATGACCCTACTATCTGGGACACTTTTCAGAAAAATTTCCCCAATACACATCTCGACAAGCGAAGTATCACCCAAGTTGAAAGCCGCGATGTGCCTGATGTGGATGGAATTATTGGAGGTCCCCCTTGCCAGAGTTGGAGTGAAGCTGGTGCTAGGCGTGGAATTGATGATACACGAGGACAATTATTCTTTGAATATATCCGAATCCTAAAAGAGAAAAGACCGAAATTCTTTTTAGCCGAGAATGTGTCGGGCATACTAGACGCTAAACATGCAGTTGCATTCGACAATATTTTAAGGGAGTTTAAAGAGGCGGGTTATGCCATTTCCTATAAGTTACTCAATGCTAACGATTACGATGTACCCGAAGATAGGTACAGAGTCATTATTGTTGGTTATCGCACAGATCTAAATATGTTGTTTGAATTTCCACCCCATCAAACATACAGACCGACCCTAAAAGACGCAATCTACAACTTAAGATTGTCGACACCCGCTAAAGACAAGAATAAAACCAATGGTAGCGTACTAAAGGTTTCTAATCATGAATACATGGTGGGAGGGTTTTCTACCATTTACATGTCACGAAATAGAGTTAGAAGTTGGGATGAGCCTTCATTCACCATTCAGGCGGGAGGGCGACATGCTCCCATTCATCCTCAAGCACCTAAAATGCTTTTTGTTGAAAAAGATAAACGAATATTTGTTCCTGGGCAGGAACATTTATACCGCCGCCTTACTGTAAGAGAATGCGCCAGGATTCAGACTTTTCCTGACGACTTTATTTTTGTATACGAGAATATAGCTGATGGTTACAAAATGGTTGGGAATGCTGTGCCTGTAAATTTTGCATACCACTTAGCCAAAAAGATCAAGTCCGATTTGCGAATATTTAATTTGATAAATTTCAAGGAATCTCTACCGCCTGTGCAGTACGCAACAAATCTTGCACCTCAAAATCCACGAGTCGAACAAGAGGTTGAATACGAATACTTAACTGCATCTTTTTAAGGGATAGAGCAATGAAATGGGAAATCGTCATCGGGCTGGAAATCCACACACAGCTATCGACCAGCAGCAAAA
>JAVHQJ010000279.1:0-8610 GCA_036171075.1 Sideroxydans sp.
TCTTTAGCTTGAACAAGCAAGTCATTGCTCTGATTGTTGCGAGCAATCTGTAAAGTCATTTTGCTTGTTGTTCCGACAAAAAATGCAGAGATACCCATGACAAGGATGACCAGCATGATGATGAATGCTGCTCCACTCTGTGCTTGTCGATGTGGATAGGCGGGCATGATTTATTGATTGCCTTCGGTAGCGGGTGTTTTGTTGTCAGCGGGTTTAGGCGCGGGCGTATCCAACTTCAATCGTTGCCCTACCTTGACTTGCACGGGTTGTGTTTTGCCAGGCAGGGTGACGGGCACGGTGGCGGGTTGATTTTCATTGCTGTAACCCGCTTTTTGTTGTTTGCCATTCACCCACACAATGCGGTTGCCGCCTTGTTTTTGAATCATGCCGTTAACGACGAAGTAGTCTGGATTTTCGGCAGTGGTGGAGTCGCCGCTGGTTTGCGGCATGGCAAGTTGCGCGCGTTCTTGTGGGGTGTAGAACAGGCGACCGAGTTCGTCTGCGTGGGCGCTCATTTGCCACACGGCGGCAGTGATGAGCATCAATGTAAGCAGCGTAATTTTATGCAATTGGTGTTTGCTTGGATAAAGCGCGATGCGTGCGGCGTGATTCAAAGCGTGGTAATGACGGCGTGTTTGAAGGCGATGAAGGTTTGCGTTCATGGCGCGCTCCTACTTTTCATGGTGAGCCAGCCGCCCGCACATTGGGCTTTCAAGGTGGCGCCGGGTTCGGCGTTGTTGGCGCTCGTAATGCTGCACTGTTCCAATAAAAACCAGCCAGGCATGTTGGTGTGAATGGCATCGAGTAAGTTGAGCAGTTGTTGTTCGTGCAGGAGGTCTATTTGCAGCGTCATGGGGCTGACGTTGAGGGTGAAGTTGCCCGCGTCTAGGGGCGGGTTGGGGGTGTAGCTTTGTTGTGGGGCGATGGTGTATTTGAAGTCGAGTACGATTTGTTTTTGACGCAGTTGTTCTAGCCCTTCAATCCAATCGAGTCGTTGTTCGTTGCCAATGGTTTTTTGCGCGGTGAGTGCTTGATATTCCAATTGGTAAGACGCCATGTTTTCAGCATCAGACTGGGCGCTGTCGAGTTGGTTTTTCACTTCGTTGAGTTGTTGTTGCGCAACTTGTCGCGTTTTGCGTGCTTGGTTGAGTGTGTTGTCGCTCAAGTAAAACAACGCAGCGGCAATGATTAGGCTAAGGACGAACGCGCCCAAGCTCCATTTAATTTCTGGTATGTCGGCGGCACTCAAGCTCATGACGGTTGCCTCCAGATAATTTTTAGGGTGAATTGTGCGCCCTTGTTTTGGGCGTTGGCACTGTCGCCGTTGATGCTGCCTTGCGAGGTGACATCGAGTGGCAGGGTGGTGGCGCTGACGGTATATCCGTGTTGCGTGAGCGCTTGTTGAAATTGCTCAAGATAGGCCAGCGCTTTGCGATGGTCTGTGCCAAATTCGTTGAGCGTCCCCTCGAACAAAATGACTTGCGCGGGGTAGGGTGAGGGGGCAGCATCAGCCGCGCTGGTTTGCCACGCTAGTTTGTTTAGCGTGATGCGCGGAAAGTGGTTCATCACCTGACTTACGCCCAGCAGCACTTCTTTGGCCTGTGGCGAGTATTGACTCAAACTGCGTGCGAGTAGAACGGCTGATTTCATATCCGCGGCGGGAACAGAGGTGTTGGCAAAGCTGCTTTGCACTTGCTGTGTTTGATCGCGCATGCGGGTGGTTTTGTCATTTAGAGGCTGGGTTTCATCCGTTAAGTCCCAGCTTTCAAACAGAGTTGCACTACTCAAAGCAGCCCCCACGAGGGCGGTGAGGAGGGCGAGCCCATATAAAATTTTGCGTAATTTCCACAGCAAATAAAAATGTGTGTGCTGTGCGTTGGCGTAGTGGCTGCGAGGCGGTTTTTTAGCCAGCAGACTTAAAAATAAAGGGGTGGCATCCGAGTCGGTAAATTGATGTTTGCAATGGTGCGTCTGCGCGAATTGATTGATGTCGATAAGCGAGTATCTCAAGCTGTTGTCACCTTCCAGCAAGGTTTCCAATTCTTGTTTATCGCTGGCGTGGCAAATGACGTGAATGTCGAGAATTTCTCCTGGCGGAGGCAAGGACAAGCTTTTTAGATATTGTTGTGTGCGCGGTGTTTCTGATGCAACAGCGGCGCTAAATGAGCTATTGAGGTTGGTGGGGGTCAGGCGCGAAAAATGCAGCCGTTTGTTGTTGAAATAAGTTTGGCGTAATCCGGCGTCTTTTTCCCAAGACAATAACAAGATGTGTTCTGACGGAATGCCTTGCACCAAGGCGGTACTGACATTGGGCACGGAATAAATACCGACGACGGGTGTTTTCTGCGCGTGCAGTGTGTCTAGCCAAGGTGAAATACGCTGTGGATTGGTCAGCGCAGAAAATAGTATGTCATCGTCGCGCCGGCCCTCGTCTTGCCGTTTGATAAGGGTGGCTTGGCGGAACGGCGTGCTGCGGTAGTACTGCTCAAATTTACGCTCAAATAAAGCGCTGCGACTGGAGCCAGTTAGATGGGGAACGGTCTCATGGTGGAAGTCTTCTTCAATCACATCCACCATTAGGTAAGCGGGGTAGGGGTGATTTTCTAAATAGACGGCAAAGCTTTCTCGACCATCGGCATCGTTAGAAAAATTTTGCGTCGATGTGAAGTCTGCCCCGCTCCATTGCAAGGCTTGGAACGTATCAGAGCTTAAAAAAAGTAGAGTGCGTTTCATTACAGTTTCACCTTGCCGATGATGTCGTAAATGGGTGACAACACAGACAGCATTACCCAGCCTAGCAATGCACCCAAGATGATGGTCATGGTGGGCTCAATCATCACTTGTACTTTTTTAATGGAGTCTTTCACATCGCGGTCGTAAAAATAGCTGACGTTAAGCAGGGCTTGGTCGAGCTGTCCAGTTGATTCGCCTACCTTGAGCATGCGCACCACCAGCGGCGGAAAGATGCCAGCCTGTTGGAAGCTTTGCGTTAAATTTTTACCCGCTTCGATTTCGCTCATGACGTTTTGCAGGCTTTCTGCGATAACTTGGTTGTCCACCAAGTCGCGTGAATTCGCAATGCAATCCAGAATGGTTATGCCAGAACTGTACATCATGGCAAAGGTGTTGGCGAAGCGAGCCAAGATGATTTTGCGCAAGATGGGGCCCGTCGGCCAGATGTTGAGTTTTAGGTTGTCCACGTGATATTGCAAGCGCGGGTTAATCTTGAGCGCGGCAATGTAAGCACCAAATAGAATGGGCGGCGTCACTAGAATGACATACCAGTAATTCACAAACACGGATGAGGTGGCAAGCAAGAGGCGCGTTTGAATCGGGATTTCTTGTCCCATGCCTTTGATGAAGCCGACCAATTGTGGCACCAGATAAATCATCAGGAAGGCGGTAATACCCAGCACGATGGTGCCCACGAAGAGCGGATAAATCATCATGTTCTTTGTTTGCGAGGCCATTTCATCTTGCCATTTAATCGACTCGGTGAGGTGTTCAAACACTTCTACCAAGCGTCCGCTGTCTTCACCTGCCTTGGTGAGATTGACGGTGATTTTGTCAAACGCATTGGGATTTTCTGCCATGGCTTGCGATAGTTTTTTGCCGTTCTCAATCGACTCAACCATGCTGGCGATAATTTCGCGGAAGGTGGGCTCTTCCATGGTGTCGCGCAAATCCGCGAGACATTCCAGCAACGGTACGCCCGCACGACTTAACTGCCCCAAATTGAAAAAGAAGGTGATGAGATGAACGCGTTTAATTTTGCTCGCGCCGAAGGCGGCGTGACTGGCTTCTTCTTTGCCGCTAATTAAATCCAAACCGCCGCGTTTGAGACGCATTTCCAAGTCAATTAAATTGGCCGCATCTTGCATGCCTTTGGCGCTTTTGCCGTTGCTGTCGATTGCTTTGTAAGAGTAAAGCGCCATGATAATTTTTGATTAGTGACGGTCAGTAAGGTCAACCACGCGGGAGACTTCCGCAATCGAGGTGACGCCTTGCAAAATGCGGCGTACGCCATCTTGTGCCAGCGGACGGAAGCCATTTTCGATTGCGGTATGTTTAAGGTCGCGAATGCTGGCGCGGCGTGCAATTAAATCGTCCAAATCGGAATCTATTTTTAGAATTTCCATGATGGCTTGCCGTCCTTTGTAACCTTGGTGGTGGCAATGGTCGCAACCTGCTGCACGATACAAAGTGATTTCATCGGTGGGACGTAAGCCCAGCAATCTGCGTTCGGCTGAGTCGGGTTGATAAGGGTATTTGCAATGACGACAGAGCACGCGCACCAATCGTTGTGCCACGATGCCGATGATATTACCCGCCAAAATGTCGGGCAGGATGCCGATGTCGAGCAGGCGCGGAATGGCACCCACCGCTGAGTTGGTGTGCAAGGTTGAGTACACTTGGTGACCTGTCATGGCAGCACGGAAAGCCATTTCCGCCGTGGGATGGTCACGAATTTCACCCACCAAAATAATGTCTGGGTCTTGTCGCATTAGAGAGCGGATACCGCTGGCGAAGTCGAGTTTGGCGGCTTCATTAACCGAGCTTTGGCGAATCAAGGGAATCGGATATTCCACCGGATCTTCCAACGTCATAATGTTCACTGACTCGGTGTTCACATGGCTTAACACCGAATACAGCGTCGTCGTTTTACCGCTACCCGTGGGGCCGGTGACCAACACGATGCCTTCGGGCTTGGCAATTATGGATAGCAAAGAGGCGAGCGCGCTGTCATCCAAGCCAATTTGATGAACTGGTACGATGCCTTTTTGGCGATCCAAAATACGCAGGACTAAATTTTCGCCATAGGTTGTGGGATGTGACGCTACCCGAAAATCAATGGGGCGACCTGATAAGCGCAATGAAATACGACCATCTTGCGGTGCGCGCGTTTCGGCGATGTTCATACCACTCATCACCTTCATGCGCACCACCATGGCCGGCCAAAAACTTTTGTGCAAACTGCGTACCTGACGCAACACACCATCCACGCGATAACGAATACGCAAGAAACTATTTTCCGGCTCGAAGTGAATGTCAGATGCGTTCTGTTGCACGGCCTCGGTGAGCAAGGCATCAATCAATCGCACCACGGGTTGGCTGAATTCATTAACCCCTTGTTGCAACCCTTGGTTCTCCATCTCACCGGGTTCAATTTCATGCAGGATGCCGTCAATGGAAAGCTCAAAACCGTAGTACTGGTCAATCGCGCGCAGGATGTCTGATTCGCTGGCGAGCAAAGTGATGAGTCGATATTCGTCACGCAACAAAGCGCGCACCTGGTCGAGTGCGATGATGTTGTCAGGATCTGAAATGGCCAACGTGAGGTTTTTATTCACGAGATCGACCGAAATGGGAACGAGTAAATAACGTCGTGCGACTTCTTTGGGAATTAAGGTAACCGCAGCAGAATCGACAATGACGTTGGCGAGGTCAACGCTTTCTTGCCCCAAATTTTCAGACAGTACATCCCGAATCGTGGCTTCAGATAAGAAGCCCAAGCGTACTAACAAACGCCCTAAAGGTTGCGGAGATTTGCTTTGTTCTTGCGTAGCAATACGCAGCTGATCTTCGCTGATCACGCCTTTGGAAATCAGCAGCTGACCGATAGGCTGCTGCATTTGTTGTAGCGGAGCTGCCATTTGCTTGTTCCTTAACGAGACGTAGTTAGCTCGTTCAGGCGTTGTTGTGCCTGTGCGTGATCAAAACCGGCGGTGTTGGCAGAGTCAAGTTGCAAAGCTTGTTGGTAGTACTGCACGGCCTGTTTGCTTTGACTTAAATGATCAAGACTCACTGCCAAGTTGTACGTGAATTGCGCGTTGCTGGGTTCTAGCGTGTGTGCGTCGAAATAAGCTTGCTGTGCTTCTGCCCAACGGGATTGCTCGCCGTACACATTACCCAGCGCGTAATTCAATGCGCCCGAACGCGGCTGCTCGGACAGTAATTGCTTTAGATTGCTTTCAGCATCCACGCCATTGCTGGTGCTATATGCAGACATTGCGCCTAGCGCCACTGGGTCGCGTGGATCAAGTAGTAGCACTTGACGATAGTAGTGTTGCGCGGTTTGGTCTTGCGCTTGTTGCTGTGCAATTGCACCGAGACCTAGCAAGGCATCGCGGTTGTGCGCGTCTTTTTGCAACACAGCGCGATAGCCCTGACTCGCCGTGACGTAGTCGCCACGTTGATACGCTTGGTAGGCATCAACGAGGGCAGGCGTAATGGTGTCGGTGGCATTTTGATGCGCAATCGCTACTTGAGAAGGAGACGATTTGTTGGCGCGAGCGGGCTTTGCACTACCCGCAGTATCGGCAGGCGTAGCGTTAGCGGAGGTTGATTTTTGTGCAGGTGTTGGTTTTGTTTCGGCCGCGACAGGGGCAGGTTTGGCAACTATTTCAGGTTGAATGTTCGCCACTAAAACAGGGGGCGGAGGCGTGTGAATTGGGCTGGGCGGGGGTAATTCGCGATGCTGCGCTATCACGGGTGTAGGGGCGGATGGATTGAGCTCGCGCCAAACGTAAAAACCATACACGCTGCCGATAGTCGAGCAGATGATAAACGTGGTGGGTACAAGACCTAGCGTCCAGCGAAATCCAGTGGTGGCTTTCTTCTTTTTTGCAGAGAACAAATTTTCGCCTGCTGCGCGCGATTGCTTGCTATCTGCTCGTTGTGGTGTGTGTGTGTACTCTTCCATTGTTAAATTATCGGTGGGCAAACCGGCGGCTTTGTCACCCGTTTTTTTCATCGCGTCGAGAAGGAGGCTCATGGTTGTGCCTTTTCACTTTCTGGCTTCAGAAACTGTTCGTCAGGCAAATTGCCGCGATAGTTACTGTAATCGCCGTTGAGACTGGATTCTTTGATGACGACTGGGCGCAAGAAGATCACCAGCTCGGTTTTGGTTTTCGTGTCATCGCGATTTTTGAAGGCATTACCTAAATAAGGAATGTTACTCAATCCTGGAATACCATCGGACTGGTTGTTAATTTCGTCTTGCATCAAGCCGCCCAAAATAGCGATTTGGTTATTTTCAATTTTAAGAATGGATTCCATTTCGCGTGTGGAGACTTGGGGAATTTGATTCTTTACTAGTAGGTTAGGCGTCGGATCATCCGCAGGGGTGAGTAGGCGTGTGATGGTGGGGCGCACATTTAACAACACCGTATCGTTTTCACTGATTTGCGGAGTGACGCTCATCGAAAAACCAACGGGAATTGTATTGACGACGGTAGTGTACGTGGTCACAGGACCACTGGTAGCGGTGGCTGGCGTGGTCGTTGAGCTGACAAGAAAATACACATGGTTGTCCACCACACGCAGCATCGCAGTCTGATTGTTTAGTACACTTAATTTGGGGCTGGATAGCACTTTGACATCACCAAAGGTTTCCAACAGTTTCACGCTGCCTGCAAGCGTAGCAATGGCGGAAGTGGGATCTGCATAATTCAAAATCAGCGCGCCTGTGGTTTGCGAACCCGGTGTCACTGCTGCGCCGCCTTGACCAATGGAAATGCCTTTCTTGCCCGCAGGAATCAGGCGTGACCAGTTAATCCCTTGTTGGTAATTATTGCTTAAGCGCACTTCGGCAATCGTCGCTTCTATCAACACTTGGCGGCGCGCATTGCGCATGACCTGCGTAATGTATTCGTTAATTTTTTCATGTTGGCGGCTGGTCGCACGAACGGTCAACACGCCCGCTTCGGGATTGGAGATGACAGAGGCGGCTTCGCGGAAAGTGCTGCGTTTGGTAACGGTCGTGCCCTCACCTTCAATAACGGTGGTATCGCTATTGTTGTCTGCGTCATCTTTGCTGGCTGTTTTTTTATTGGGTTTGGTGGGTACGTTGGTGCTTTTTGTGCCGTTTTGTTGCACCGTTGTTTCACTTGAACCTTCAGGCAAAATTTTGTCTGTCTCGCGCAACATGTCTGTTACGTTTTTGACCAGTGTTTCCCAGAAGTGGTTTTTAGCGGTATTCGTGATGGATAGCTTTGAGTTGTTTGCGCCTAAACCGCCAATTTGATTGCCATTCGTTACGCCACCTTCTGCATCACGCGACATATTTACGTAATCCACTTTGTAGCTCTTCAGGTAAGGAGAGTCAGGCATGACAACCAATACGCCATTGTTAATTTCGTAGCGCATATCAACTTGTTTTGAAATGCGGTCGAGAATTTGTGGCAGGGTTTGGTTGATGGCGTTGATGCTGACTTCGCCTTGCACGCTGGGGTGAATGTCGCTGTTTAATTTGGCATCGCGCGCCAAGGCAAACAATAGGTCGTGTGCAGGTAGATTGGTGACCACCACGCTGTACGTTTCGACCTTGGCTGCGGGTTTGGGCGGCGGCAAAACCACTACGTTTTTACTGGCGGGCGGAATGTTGCGCGGCGCGGCTTGTACGGTTTCGGGTGTTTGCTGAAGATGTTGGGCGGAAGGCTTCATCGCTTTCGTGCCGCATGCAGAAAGTGCGACGAAACCAGACGTAATAAGCAGTGCGTAGATTGGTTTCATTCTGTTCTTCCCCTGTTGGTTTTGCTGAAAGGTAACACTAATTATGCGATTCAAGCAATGCGCAGATAGGCCTATATATTTTATGGTTCAGTGAGT
>JAVHQJ010000280.1:0-6247 GCA_036171075.1 Sideroxydans sp.
CCTACACTGCTTTGTAGCCCACGTCGAAGCCATGTCACCCCCGGTTCGATAGTGTGTTACCAGCAGCGCGGATTGTAGCACTGAACCCTAGTGTGATTTGGCAAGAAAGCGGTAGGTGTGGCTTATAGGGAAAGGTAGCGCAGCAGGGCGAATGGCGTTTGAATGCTGCCCGCAGCAGGCCACGTATTGGAGCTGGCATCAACGTAGCCATAACTGGCGATGATGCCAATCATGCTGGCGGCTTGGGCGGCTTGCATGTCACGTAAATCATCACCTAGATATAGACAGCGCGTGGGATTAACTCCTATCAAATGGGCAGCGTGTAATAAGGGCATGGCATGAGGTTTGGCGTGTTCGCAAGTGTCGCCACTAATAAGGCAGGCTGCACGTTTGGCGTAGCCCAATTTTTCCATCAATGGCACAGTGTAGCGATGTGGTTTGTTGGTCACGATACCCCACGGCAAATCACGCTCATCCAATTCGGCGATAAGCGCCGCCATGCCCGCGAAGAGTTTGGTGTGGTGGCAGATATGTGTTTCGTAATACTTCAAAAAAGCGTCACGCAACTCGTTGTACTCGGGCGCGTCCGCATCAATTCCCAAGCCTAATTTGAGCAGCCCCGGTGAGCCGTGTGAAGCTTGCGTGCGGATGGCGGCGAGAGGGAGTGCCGGTGTGCCACGCAGTGCTAAAACATGATTCAGTGCCGCACCTAAATCAGGCGCGGTGTCGGCAAACGTGCCGTCTAAATCGAAGAGGACAGCTTCAATCACGGCGGCATGCCACTATGTAATTGACGCTGTTGTCGCGCCCGAGTGAATAGGATTTATTGAACGGGTTGTAGCTCATGCCTGTGATGTCATTGACGTTCAATCCCGCATTGCGACTCCATTGTGCGAGTTCGGAAGGTTTGATGAATTTAGCGAAATCATGCGTGCCGCGTGGCAACAGGTTCAGCACATATTCCGCGCCGATGATGGCGAACAGGTAGGACTTGGGATTACGGTTGAGCGTAGAAAAATACACATGCCCGTTTGGTTTCACCAGTTTGGCGCAGGCGGCGATGATGGCGGCGGGATCGGGTACGTGTTCCAGCATCTCCATGCAGGTCACCACATCAAAGCTTGCGGGACGCTCTTCGGCTAAAGTCTCCACGGCGATATTGCGGTATTCCACCTTTTGTCCACTTTCCAGCAAATGCAATTGGGCAACCTGTAAAGAGCGATTAGCGAGGTCAATTCCCATCACTTCGGCGCCTATACCCGCCATGCTCTCCGCTAAAATGCCTCCACCACACCCAACATCAAGCACCTGCCTATTCGCCAAAGGCGAGATTTGATTGATGTAGGCCAAGCGTAATGGGTTGATTTCGTGAAGGGGTCTGAATTCACTTTGGGGATCCCACCATTTATGTGCAAGTTGTGAGAATTTTTCGAGTTCGACAGGATCGGCGTTAGACATGATGTGAATGGTGGGGTGGATAGTAATGAGTGGCAAATGTAGCAAAATCAGGCGTTTTAACAAAGCGGATTTGATGTTCATAGATGACGAAGCATTGAGCGACATAAATGTCACGAATTGAAAAATGAGGCTTACAACTCGCCGGAAAGACCAAGGTTATCCCTGCGTTATTTGACAACGTGCTGTATTATTGAGGAATTGTTTGGGCGGGCAAAGACGCTTGCCGTTAAATGGTAGTACCTAGGAGAAATGACTAATTCCATTCATAAAATAAATAGCTTTGGTTGCGCGGTGTTGCTTGCGTTATTTACGCAAAGCGCTGCTGCGATGGGGCTAGGCGAAATTCAGGTGGAAAGTCACTTGGGTGAGCGCTTGAAGGCAAAAATTGAACTTTTGGAATTTCATCCGAGTGAGTTGGAAGAAGTTAAGTTACATCTGGCGAGTGCGCAGATGTACGCAAAAAATGACCTGCTGTTTCCTGCAGGGCAGCATTTTGAATTTAAGCTCGCTGAAAATAGCTCCACTCCCATGTTACTGGTCACCAGCCGCACGCCTATTGAAGATCCCTTCTTAAACTTACTCATTGAAGTCTCCAGTTCCAGCGCAGCGGGAACAATTTTTAAGGGGTACACCATTCTGCTGGATCCTGCTGCATTCGCACCGTCAGAAGCCGTGGTGGTCGCGAGCGCGCAACGCGTGCCAGAAGCTGTGCCAACAGTGAGCGCGCCCGCAGTAGAAGCCCCAACAACTCGAAAAGTGGAACTTGTGCCTGGATTGGCTGCGGTAGAGCCACTTCCTGTGGTGGTTAAGCAACCCGCTGTGGCGTTAGCTCCTACAGTCAATCCTGTGCCACGCAAATCAACCTCTATCAAAAAGCGCACGACACGCAATTATTCGAAATGTAATAACCGTTCGGATGGACAATTGGCGCTCACTTTTTCTACCGCGCTGACCTTAACCAATAACGGCATGGGGGCAAGTCGCAAGCCGAATCTATCTATTTCTCAATCGGATGCCAACAATTTAGCGGCGTTTGGTGATTCCTTGAAGATGGGCGACGCTTTGCAAGAAGAGTTGATAGCGAAAGAGAAGTCGATTAAAGAAATGAAAGAGCAAATCAGCGAAATGGAAGCGCTGGTAACGCGTTTGAGGTTGAAGCTAGGTCAGCCCGCTGCTTCTGCGGTGGCTGCTGACGTGAATAGCGTGCAAAGCCAAGTGGCTGTGGCGGGCGTATTGCCTGCGCTGGCAGTTGTGGCGAGTGCCGTTACATCCAGTGAAGCGGAGCAGAGTGAGCGCGTTGTGTCGCCCCCTAAAGTGGTGATGAAGTCTGACAATTGGGTGGGCGAATTAGAGCGCTATCACGACCAATTATTGATTGCCTTGGGTGCGCTACTACTGATGTTAATTGTGTTTTTTGGCTACAAAAAGTGGCGCGATAGAGCGGTTGTGCAGGGCGGATTGTTTGACGATTTAGATAAATCAGTTGCACATTCATCACTCAAAGAGCCCGCGAAACGGGTGGTTGCTGATCCGCATGCACGCTCAATGAAAGTGCCTGCATATCGCGCTGAAATTCTTGAGAATAAAATTGATGATGAGTTAGATTTGCTCGAATCAGCCGATGTTTATTTGCGTTTTGATAATTTCAAATTGGCGGCAGAATCGGTGCGAGAAGCCATTCAGCTGAATCCCGCCAATGCGCAAAGCCATCTAAAGTTATTAGGCATATTGGAAGCGATGGATGATGAACAAGGTTTTGCGCAAGCGTTGCAAGCACTGAAAGAGCTAGGAGATGCGGATGCGTGGCGCGAGGCTCTGAAAATGGGCGGTAAATTCAAAACACCTGTGACACCCTCGCATGTCGACTTTGATTTGGGTTAAAGAGTTTCGATTAAGTTTGGCATTAACGGTTTGCGCTGTATCCTCCACGTTCCTACATTCTGTAGTACCTCTCCATGAATCAATTTCCCCTCATCCACTGGAACGAAGCGGGTACAACACGCTCGGCACGTTGGCGTTCTGAAGCCGGCACAGCGCCACCTAAACGTGTGGAAGTGGTCGATGATCGCATCAACGCCGATAGCGCCTACCGTCTGGCCTGCGAAGGCACCGCGCTACTGTGGCGCGGAGATTTTCAGAACGCGCGCCAGTTGCTACAAGCCATGGCGCGACGTGCCGATGAGCCGCCGCGTAAAGCCAAGCCAGCGCCAGCTTCGCTCAAAGACGCATTCAACTTGCACCGCCAAGCCCAATCGCAACGCGCCCGCACCTTAGGCATGTTGTTGCTGCCGTTCGACGCAGACCACAGCGTGCCGTTACCTCGTGCGCCCGATGTGCACGCTGCTTGTGCCGATGCCTACGGCGTAGCCGCTGAACCTTATGTCGCCTCTTTGCGCAGCCTGCAAGGAATCATCGGCGCCTACGAATGGCGCAAGAACGGCGTGGAGATTCCCGCACTGGGCGCGCGCATCCATCCGCACTACGGCGTGTTCTCGCCGATACGCGGCGAGTATGTCGCACTGGTGAGTGACGCACCGCTGCCAGCGTTGGTGAAGAGCAAATCAGTCGCGTTCGACATCGGCACCGGCACTGGCGTGTTGTCCGCCGTGCTGGCGAAGCGCGGCATCCAGCGCATCATCGCCACCGACCAAGACCCGCGCGCCCTCAACTGTGCCAAAGAGAACCTGAGTCGAATGGGCTTCGCCGCACAGGTGGACGTGGTGCAAGCCGATCTGTTCCCCGCAGGTCGTGCCTCGCTCATCGTGTGCAACCCGCCGTGGGTCCCGGCACGCCCAAGCTCGCCGCTGGAGCATGCCGTGTACGACCCCGAGAGCCGCATGTTGAAAGGCTTCCTCAACGGGTTGGCGGCGCATCTGGAAGTCGGGGGCGAGGGTTGGTTGATCCTCTCCGACCTGGCCGAACATCTGGGATTACGCACGCGTGAGGAATTGCTCGGATGGATGGATGCGGCGGGATTGAAGGTGCTGGGTAAGTTGGATGTGAAGTCGACCCATCAAAAGGCGACGGATACCAGCGATGCCTTGCATGCGGCTCGGGCGGCAGAAGTGACTTCGTTGTGGCGGTTAGTGGCTAAATAAAAGTTAGAGTGAAACAACAAAATTTAGCTTTCGTCATACCGGCGCAGGCCGGTATCCAGCCAATTGAAGCATCCCGTGCAACGCACGGCCAAAATCAACGGTATGTTTGATAAATGCACGGGATACTAGCCTGCGCTGGTATGACAAAATCTGAATGTATGATTTCTAAATGACAACCTCATTCCTCACCTTCTACCAAAGCCTCGACCTAGACTCGCTCAAGCGCGGCAAGCAGTTTGAACACTTCGTTAAGTGGTTTTTGCAGAACGATCCCGAATGGCAAACCCAAGTAGATCAAGTGTGGCTATGGGATGAATGGCCGCAACGATGGGGGGCGGACTGCGGTGTTGATTTGGTGTTCCGCCACAAGAATGGCGAACACTGGGCGGTGCAAGCCAAGTGCTACTCGCCCGACTACGACATCACCAAACACGATGTCGATAAATTCCTCAGCGAATCGAACAGGCCGCTTATACAGCACCGCCTGCTGATCGCCACCACCGACCGTATCGGTGCGAATGCCAAGCAAGTTTGCGATGCGCAAGACAAACCCGTTATCCGGTTTCTGCTGTCCGACTTTGAAAAGTCCGCGCTGGACTATCCCGCCAACTTCGCCGCACTGCCGCAAGCCAAACGCAAACCCCGCCCCGAACCGCGCGACCACCAGATCGAAGCGCGAACCGCCGTGGTGCAAGGTCTGCAAACAGCCGACCGAGGCCAGCTCATCATGGCCTGCGGCACTGGCAAGACTTACGTCACACTGTGGATCAAGGAAGCACTTAATGCGCAACGCACCTTGGTGCTCGTTCCCTCATTGGGCTTGTTATCCCAGCTTCTGCGCGAATGGACGTTCGCCGCCGCCACCCCGTTTGAAGTGTTGTGCGTTTGCTCCGACCAAACCGTGGGTAGCAAAGGCAACGACGAAGCCATCCACAGCGTGGCCGACCTTGCCTTCCCTGTCACCTCGGATGCGGAAGAGGTAAAACGCTTTCTCAGTGGCGCAGGCAATCGTGTGGTGTTCTCTACCTACCAATCTTCACTCGTCGTCGCAGCGGCGCAAGCCGATGCCAGCATTCCCACATTCGATTTAGCCGTGGCAGACGAAGCCCATCGTTGCGCAGGCAAGGTCGGCAGCGACTTCACCGCCATCCTCGACAACACACAGATACGCAGCGCCAAGCGCCTCTTCGCCACCGCCACTCCGCGCACCTATTCCAGCAACGTCAAGAAAGCCGCCGAAGAACGCGGCGTCGAAGTCGTCGGTATGGACGATGCTGAAAAATTCGGTGATGTGCTCTACGCCTTACCTTTTGGCAAAGCCATCGAACGCAAACTGCTCACCGACTACTGCGTCGTCATCATTGGCGTGGACGACCCCACCATCGCACAGTGGATCGCCAACCGCGAACTGGTCAGCCTTTTACCCCCTCGCCCTCTGGGAGAGGCTTGGCCTGTCCTGAGCTTGTCGAAGGAGGGTGAGGGCGCTTTTCGTGATCAAAAAGAAACTCGCGCAGCGACCAACCCGCTCCTTCCCCCGCCGGGGGAAGGCTGGGATGAGGGAAGGCAGAATGAGGGCGCTCTTCATGCTCAGAAAGGCCAACCAAACTCAACCCGTGAAACCGACAGCGAATCCCTAGCCGCCCAGATCGGCCTGCTCAAAGCCATCAAAGACTACGACCTCAAACGCATCA
>JAVHQJ010000280.1:6347-8604 GCA_036171075.1 Sideroxydans sp.
GCCGCCCAGATCGGCCTGCTCAAAGCCATCAAAGACTACGACCTCAAACGCATCATCAGCTTCCACAGCCGCGTCAACCGCGCCGAAGACTTCACCACCGACATGCAAAACGCCATGCAGTGGATCAGCGACGAACACCGCCCCAGCGGAACCCTGCGCACTGATTTCGTCTCCGGCAACATGCCCGCCAACAAACGCAAGATCAAGCTCGACCAGCTCAAAGCACTGAGCGCAGACGAAAGAGGTGTGCTGAGCAATGCGCGCTGCCTGTCCGAAGGCGTGGATGTGCCCTCGCTGGATGGTGTGGCGTTCATTGATCCGCGTAGCAGCCAAGTGGACATCATCCAAGCCGTAGGGCGTGCCATTCGGTTAAGCCCAGACAAGAAAGCAGGCGCCATCGTGCTGCCCGTGTTCATCGCCGCTGGCGAAGATGCCGCAAGCATCATCGAGGCGAGCAATTTCAAACCCATCTGGGATGTGCTGAACGCGTTGAAAGCGCACGACGATGTGCTGGCCTTCGAACTCGATCAGATCAGAACCGAGATGGGCAGAAAATCCAGTGGAGCGGTGAGCGCCGACAGCCTGCGCAAAATCAGCATTGATCTGCCTGCCAGCGTGGATGCGAATTTCAGCAGTGCGTTGCGCACACATCTGGTGGATCAGGTCACGGCTTCTTGGGATGAATGGTTTGGGGAGTTGCTTGCTTACAAGGCTAAATATGGAAATACCTTAGTGCCAAGGGATTGGTCTGCTGGCTTGGCAACATGGGTTAGCAATCAAAGGTCCGCTGCAAATGGTGGGAAGAGAGGATCGCTTTCAAATGAACGTCGCAATCGTCTTGATTCAATCAGTTTTATTTGGGATGTGAGTGAGGCGCAATGGGAGGAAAGATTTTCAGAGCTCCTTTCGTACAAGGTTGAACATGGAGATGTCAACATTCCAAATGAGTGGCATACAGGATTGGGGGCATGGGTAGGAACGCAAAGACAATATAAAAAGCGCATGTGCCTTACTCAAGAGAAGATTAATCGACTAGATGAAATTGGTTTCGAATGGGATCCAATAGAAATGCAGTGGAGGAAGAGATTTGAAGAGTTAATTGCTTACAAGATGGTACATGATAATTTGGATGTGCCTGTAAGTTGGCCAACGGGTTTGGGAAGTTGGGTAAATGTACAAAGGACATTTTTCAAAAACGGAAAGTTGTCATCAGAGAAATTTCAGCAACTTAATGATGTCAGTTTCAATTGGGATCATCATGCAACAAAATGGGATGAGATGTTTAAGCAGTTGCTTGCTTATAAAATCGAACATGGAAATGTGCGCGTTCCTGATGAGTGGCCTTCAGGTTTGGGGAAGTGGATTGGCAAACAACGAGCATTAAAGAAAAACGACTCGCTATCGATGGATCGGTTTCTTCGACTTAGTGAAATTGGGCTTGACTGGGACACACTTGAATCAAAGTGGGATGCTAGATTTAAGGAGTTGCTTGCATACAAATCAGAATACAGGGATTTGAAGGTTCCAGTAAATTGGACTACAGGTTTGGGGCGATGGGCAAGTGTACAAAGAAAGTTGTTCAGAAATGGGGAGCTTCCACTTGAGCGAATGCGTAAGCTGGATGAAATCGGTTTTGAGTGGGAAAGGAAGGTGGTCCCATGAGTTATGAGTCAATGGGGACGGAAATCCGGTCATGTTGGTGTGGAAAAGGAACAATCGTTTTCGATACTGAGATGGATGATTGGAATAGGGTGCGTCATCGCACAGTCATCAATTGCGTATATTGCAGTCGCCAACAACAAGAGAATATTGATTCAGAAAATAAGAGGAAAGCCAGGCGCGATGAGCTGTACCAAAGGGCTAAAACAATTGCTGAATCTAGGTATCAGCAAGCATGGGTAGATAGGCATGCTGGTATGAGCAAAGTGGATGCTTGGCTACTATACACTGGAGGTGTTGGCTATCCTTCACTTGGCACATTTCGCAAGCATGTGAAGGAAGAAGGACTTGCTAAATACTTTCGGCGCACTTTCAGTCAGGGCTTTGAGGAAGCGTTGAATAAGATGGAAGTTGTTGATCCTGAAATAAACGAAATACTTACACAAATGGAGCATGAATTAAATGCGGAGGGTTCGGATTAAATCCCCCTAGGTGGATTTGTGGTCGGGTGTGGAATAAATTCCGAACTAAAGCTCGGTGTACTTGAGGGTGTAAATAGTTTTGTGTAAACGGTCATTAGGCAGGAGACTGCCAGCAT
>JAVHQJ010000281.1:0-1789 GCA_036171075.1 Sideroxydans sp.
CTTCGCGATTGACGTTCTCACGCAACAACACCTTGAAACCGACCTTCTCCAGACTGGCCGCCACCGCACGCGCATCGTTCACCGGATTGCGCAACGCACCGTTCTTGTAATCGGCATTGCCAATCACCAGCGCGGCCCGCGTTTCAGCGGGCGGAGTCGGCTCAATAGCCAACGCCGCCCCTGAAAGCAACAGTAAAAATATAATGGCAAGTGACTTCATGCTGCTATAACGCTTCCCAAAATCGGACGATTGAGTCGTACACGTCACCTTGAACAAGGTGCTTATCCTCCAGTTTGAATACCTGCTGCCGCAACACTAGAAAACGCGGCATTTACACAAAACCCGGCGCATCCTCACACCAGAACAATGCATCCGATCGGCTAGCTGAAACTCAGGCGGCTTGAAAATATTTTACAATTTCACCGATGTGACTAGAAAAACTTGATTTTATTGAGGATTCAGCAATTATTCCTTTAAACGTAACAACAATAAAAGCCAAAAACCAAATCATTAAAAGAAAGGAATTATCGATAAGTAATATTGGCAAAGCAGCAATAGTCACAGGTATATGGGGCTGCCGAAGCAAACGTTCAGCCCATGGCAAGGATTTTAGTACCTGCTGTCTCGCTTTAGCAAAGGTCTTAATTTCCCAATATTTCCCATCCTTTCCCGCCATATCAACCATAATAAAAGGATACCCAGTGTCTTCATCTGCATTGCAAATGTATACAACTTCTACAGGTGTTCCTGTAGCAATGGGCAATGATGCATCTGGATACACAACAAATATATTTCCATCCTTATCACGCAAATCAACTGCATATGAGTTGGTATGTTTCGTCCAAACTGCTTGCCCACTGGATTGAACACTACCGGTAGTCTCAGTTCGCTTATTCACAACCGTTCCATATCTGGTAAAGAATGAATAACGTACTGATTTATCGGAAAAGTTTTTAAGGTTAGTCCATTGCTCATTTTTCTTTTGATTGCCGAAATATCGTACTGCATCTTCCTGACCCAAATCAGCCGCGATACGTACCCATTCATCAGATTTCGCCTTAGCATTTGAGTCACCATTTTTCCCTTGCTTCTCAAAGGCCAGTGCCAATTGCCAAGCGGCTCTGGGATCTTTGTCAGCTTGATAAGCTTGTTCCAGCATTTCAATTGCTTTAGGCAAATCTGCACTAATCACCTTACCTGACACAAGCTCCAGCGCATAATTTACTTTAGCCGTATTGTTCCCGGCCTCAGCTGCCTTCTTGTACCATCTGAGACCCGTAAGTTTGTCTTTTGCAGTTCCTGCGCCGTACAAGAATGCCCTCCCAACATGATTCATACAGGCATCACAACCGAGTTCTGCCCCTTGCTGATACAACTGGAAGGATCTTTCATATTCTTCTTGCTTATCATATGCGCCTCCCAGCCACCAAAAAGCTTTCGGGACTTTTAACTTCACAGCCTGCTCGAAATAATCAATTGCGGAAAGTTCATCCTTCTTGTTGTATCCCAATTGACCATAAAAGATGCGGCCAAGATTCAAGCAGGCCATCCCGCAACCTTGGGAAGCAAGCTTCTCTAACTTTTCGATTACCACGTCAATTTCAGCTTGATCATTTTTTTCTACAGCACTACCCAACTCAGTAAGCAAGGCATCATGTGCATCATTTAATTGTTCAATATTAATTTCGGTCATTCCAAGCTCCTGCTGTTAGTAGGTTATATGCATTTATCTTGTGGCTGATTTAAGTCAGCCGCGACAATTTAAAGTCGCGTATTCGAGTAGAGTTT
>JAVHQJ010000282.1:0-1789 GCA_036171075.1 Sideroxydans sp.
TCGGTATTGCTGCCACTCGGCAGCGGTAAGCGGCGATTGACTGGCTGGGTCATCCTCGGCAAAAGCAACCGGCGCAGTACCTGACAGCGCACACAAAATAACAATTCCAATAACTGACCTGCGATGCTTCATGGCGAGTTCCTGCGTAAACGATTCTGTTTAACTTCCGGTAAGCTGCATATCTACCAGCGCGGCAGCCAACCAGATTAAACGTGACATGAGGGCGGCTTCACATCCTGCCCCTGTTCCAGTTTGGCGAGCCAGGTATCCGCCTCGGCATGCGTCACATGCAATCCTGTCGTTTGGTATTGCTCCCAGGCGCGAATGCCATCCTGCCTGAATGCCTCACGTTTTTCCTCGCAATTACGCATTCTGTAACTGCTGGCGCGCTTGCAAGGTGACTTCAACCAGTTTGGCCAACTCTGCCTGTCCTGCTTCGCTGGCGAAATAAGCGACACCGGAGGAGGTGAAGTAAGGGCGCAGTTGTTCAGCAGATGTGCCGATTTTCAGTAGTTTAGAGGGGAATTGTTTCTCTCTCATTGCCCAGGGTTGCGAGGTAGTTCCCGAGGCGCGCTCATAGATTCGACCCTGACGATAACGCCACTCTGACGGGCCTTTTTCACCAGGCGCATTTCGCAATACCAGCAAGACTTCATTACTATCGCTAGGGCGCGCTTCCTTTTTTCCTACTTTACTTTTATCGGAAAGCGTAACCTTCACTTTCTGCGCAGCAACTGCTATTTCCTCTGCACTATACAATTCCTCAATAGAGACACCCAACTCATCAATCTGATTTCGGAGTACTGCCAGTTTCTCTACTCTATCAACTTTGTTCTGTTTAAGTTCTTTTCGCAGCGCGATCAACTCCGCTTCCTGTTCATCGCTAATATCTCCGCTGGAAAATAGTGCGATGAGTTGATTAAAGCGAAGTTGTTTTTCTGTATTAAGATAGTTAGCCATGATAATTTTACCGGATTGAAAATATGCGAATCATCATATCGCAAAATACAAAATAAAACTATTTACTTATATTATTTTCAGTTTTATACCACCATATATTAATTTGTTATCCACCACTTAAGATTCTTTGTGAGGCCGCCCGGCATGACCCGCAATCACTCTCCGACCTGTCACCAATGCCACTTCACTCGCAAAACTCGCGCCTCCCAGCGCGAAATTCCCATTTGTCGCTCTGCGTATCTCGTCCACCAGCCCCGGTTCCAGCTCATAGCGAAATAACTCCCGGTAAGCCGCCTGACGCGCCGCCGCATCAGCGCCCAACCCCATATAGACCGGATGCGGCTGCACCAATACATCGGTCTCCGCCTCACCTTGCGCATTGGCGCGATAACTAGACCAGCGATACTCCGCCAGATGCACCACCATCGCCGCCCGCACCGGATTCATCTCAATATAGCGCTGCCCCAGCGACTTCATCATCAGCCCGGCGGAATCGGCATGTTCAGGCGTTATCAAGAGATGCACATGATTCGTCATCAGCACATAGGCGTGAACCCGGCAGCCCCACTTGATCGCGTATTCAGCCAGCCAGTCAAGATAGCGGAGATAGTCTTCATCGGCATAGAAGCAAGGCTGGCGGTTATTGCCACGCTGGATAAGATGAGCAGGAACATCGGCTAACGCAATTCGAGCATGGCGCGGCATGGCGAACTCCAGATAACGGGTGGGAGACAGCCTGCCAGGAATGCAGGCGGGCAGCGGCGCGGAGGGAGGTGAAGCTATTTAATCGAGGCCTGTCCCTCATGGTGTTATGCGACCATTCTTTCAA
>JAVHQJ010000283.1:0-1786 GCA_036171075.1 Sideroxydans sp.
CCTCGCTTCCCGCAGCAATAAATCAACTGCAAATTTCGGGTTTTGCAATTACCGTCAGTGGCAGTTCATTACAGATGGAGATTATTTCATGAGCCGGATCGATCATCCTCGAGTGACTATCGTAATGACTGCGCGAGAGCGGTATGCCCTCACCCTTGCCACGATAGACAGCATCGTCTGCAACACCTCTGCTCCTTATCGGTTTATCTACCTCGACATCCAGTCGCCCGATTGGTTACGGGAACAGATCAAGAACCGCCCTGAACTGGAAGTCGTTCGATTTGACGAACCCCTTTGGCCGCAACAGGCGCGAGCACGGATCGCTGGTTCGGTCGAGACAGACTATGTGGTTTTTATCGACAACGATGTGCAAGTCGAGCCTGGTTGGCTCGATGCACTCGTTGCTTGTGCCGACGACACGGGCGCAGGGGTTGTGGGCCCCCTGTATCTATGGGGAGACGGAACGACACCTAATAAGATACACATGGCCGGTGGCAAGCTTACCGAGCTTCAGGAGCAGGGTGGAAGGGTTCTGGATGAATTCCACCAACTGATCAATCAGTCTCCAGAGGCGGTTGCCAGTGAGCTATGCCGTCGGCCGTGCGATTTCGTCGAGTATCACTGCATGCTGATTCGAACCGCACTCGTCCGGGACGGAAAGCTTCTCGACCCCGATATTTATTGTGTTCACGAGCACATCGACACAGCGCTGGCGGTCAAACAGATCGGCTTTGACGTCTTCCTGGAACCATCCGCCAGGGTGACCTACCTCGCTTTTAGCGAATATAGGCTCGATGAACTGGCCCTGTTCCGGGATCGCTGGTCTCAGGCCGACGCAGAAGCCAGCATTGAAGCCTTTTCCCGGAAATGGAACGTCATCAACGACAACCGATCATTCGGCAAGGTCAGGCAGTTCCTGCGCACACACACAGCTCGGGTCGATCCGATCCGGCCCCTGGCTGGTGCCAACAGAGAGCGGGACGTACCGATGCGGCGAGAGGAGTTACGGCAGACACGCTCTGACCCATTCGACTTCGCCATAGAGCGAGGTTACCAACCGCAAGAACTCACCTTGTTGGCCAACGCCTATCACTGGGCCCATGTCCTTATGGATGGCGGGTACCGTCCCTGCGGCCGCCCATTCATCAATCATCTTGTCGGGACCGCGAGTGCCCTGATCCGATATGATTTCAGGGTCGAAACAGTAGCGGCAGGCTTGCTGCATTCCGCCTATACTCACTGCCCCCCGCACAATGGGGATGCGAAGGCCGCAGCCGATACTGTCTGTGCCTGGCTCGGCGGGCGAGACAGCGAATTGGAGAAGCGAGTCCGTGCCTACACGCAACGCACATCGCTGTGGTGCAATCCGCAACCCAATTCCAACCCATTTGAAAATATTTCCATACTTGACGCAGAGATCCTCGCTATCGCGGCCGCAAACGAGGTGGATATGCATTTGAGTGGGGAATACCGTTACACAAAGAGAACCGATTCCCCCGCGCATCAGGTGATGCAAGCGATATTCGACACGTGCCGAACCTTGGGCGCCAGCGGGTTGGCAGAAACGCTGATACAGACACCACTTGAACAAGCATCGGTTCAGGCGCAATTTGTTACCCGTATGACGGGCAGCTACCGCATCGGGCAGGACAGACAGCATGCTGCAAGTATGGTGAGCTATGTTCCCTCTGTCCTAGTGTAACCTTATTTTACCGAGGTAAATTGTATGTTTCCGCCGCCGCAGTTCCTGTTCGTTCATGTCAACAAGCGCTGCAATTTGCGCTGC
>JAVHQJ010000284.1:0-1783 GCA_036171075.1 Sideroxydans sp.
GGTTTGATGAGGGAGGGCAGGTGAAAGCCTGTTCTCTACTCTACCCTATTATTCTAAGGCAACCAACTTCCGCCTTTCGTTTGGCATGTTGTTAATAAGCATATCTAATAATTTATCGATGTTGTAGCTGTGTTCTGCAGAGTAATAAACTGGCCGCTTTATTTTAATTCCAGTAGCTTCAAAGACTCTTTCTTGAATCGATGTTGATTTGTTTTCAAGAAAGTTAATCAGTGTTTGCTCCGGTTTATTTTCCCTGTGGTTCCAGCCGTGACCTTTCATGGCGATGTCTGCTTGGTTAATGGCAATTAAGATCCTATCCTTTTGGAAGTTTGGAACAACAACTTCATTAAGAAGTTTGTATGTTGTCCCCATATCTCTGCTTGAGCCGTCAAGTATTACTAGCACAAGATCAATGAATCCATGCTTTTCGCCGTAGTCTTTGTAGAGCAAGCTAATCAACGATCTACTATGATCTTTGTCGTTTTGCTTCCCATCTCCTAGGCCTGGCGTATCCCACAGTCTAAAAGAATCATTAAGTCTATAGCTGTCAAGATTCATAGTTTCTGGATCAACGCCACGGCCTACTTTTGCAATTTCTTTTTGAAAAATAGAGTTTAGCGTCGTTGATTTTCCTGCACCAGTTACACCAGTTACCATGACATCGAAAATTATTCCTAGCTCTGATGATTTTCTACTTAATTCTTCGTGTCTGTAATTATGGTACATAATCACCATCCAAAAAGGCCGCTAATAAATCCAATGGCGGCTCCAACCGCTGAACCAATGGCTGTTCCTATGACAGGGACAACAGACCCAATTGCTGCGCCTGCCGCAGCACCTGCTAATGTGTTTTTTGAAATATGAGCGGCGACTTCTTGAAAGCTTTTTTGAGTCTCTTTTTTGTAGTCCATGAGCTCGTCATCATCTTTCCACATTTCTTTGTCTGTGGAAATATTTCCAATGTACGAAAGCCTTTTTTCCTCTTTTGTGTTCTTCACGATAAAGAAAAGTAGCTTTGAAAGATTCCATGGTTTTTGCTCGGAACCTTCGTCTTTGTAGCCTGCAGAATAATAAATTGGTTCTACATCTACGCCGGTAGCCTCTTTGATTCTTCTTTTTACCGATAGAGCCTTTTCGTCTAGAAACTTAACCAGCTCTGGCATTGGTTTGTTATTTTCATGATCCCAGTACCGCCCCTTCATCGCAACGTCGGCCTGATTGATTGCAACAAGAATTCTTTCTTTTGCTTTTTCGCCAAGATTTGGGATCACTACTTGATTGATCAGTTCATAAGAAGTGCCAAGGTCTCGACTTCCTCCCTCTAATATCACAAGAACAAGATCAATTAGCGGATTGCCTTCGCTATCAATTTCATTTAGCTTCTTTATAATTCCTTTTGCGTGAATTATGTCTTTCTCTTTACCGTCGCCAAGCCCTGGGCTATCCCACAGGATAAGGTTATCTAGTTCATATTTTTGAATATCCATGGTTTCTGGATCTACGCCAGTCCCAACTTTCGCTATGTCAGAGTTAAACATCGCATTAATTGTTGAGCTTTTCCCGCAGCCAGTTGCCCCGGTAATCATTAGGTTGATTTTTTGCTTTTTGATCCTGAGAACCCCTTCGAGAAGAGCTTTCTTCTCAGTCTCATTTATTTCTAGTGAGTCGATCGAGTCTTCGATTTTTTTGAATACGTCTTGATTTTTCATGATGGCCTCATTGTTGAAACATAACGTAAAAGTGAGGGGCTGCGCGCTTTTGCGCAGTCCCTCTCGACTGCCGG
>JAVHQJ010000285.1:0-1778 GCA_036171075.1 Sideroxydans sp.
TCCGGGCTACATGCTGCCGGATAGCTGCTATTCGTCACTGACCGCAAAGTCTCGACAGCCGCTGGTCGAAGTTCATCGGGATGAACGTCCGCTATACCCACCGAAGCAGAATGTCAAAAAGCGAAGAGGTGAGCTAGTGGTAAAACATCAGCGCCCAACTTCAAGTAAAATCAGTACCTTCAAAGCCTACGCACGTCGACCACTATGCTCCGATCTGAACTTGTTACCACCCTTGCTGAAAAATTCCCGAATTTAAAAATGGATGACGCTGAGGCTTGTGTAGACACCATATTGGACGCTATCACCGATCAGGTCAGCCAAGATGGTAGGGTTGAAATACGAGGCTTTGGTATGTTTCAGGTCAATCATCGACCTGCCAGGACTGCCCGTAATCCGAAGACAGGTGAAAAGGTTGAAGTTCCGGCCAAGGCAGCACCTCACTTCAGGGCAGGAAAGGAGCTGCGGGAGAGGGTGGATGCATGATGACCCGCTCAGACAGCCACCGGTAATTCATCCCAGTCAGTCGTATAGTTCGGAGACTTACTATCCCGGCGCATAGCCCAACGCTGTGTCGTACCTGAAGCAGCAATCGTCATGCTGCCTTTACCCATCCGTCGATTAACAGAGTCCATTACCTGCATCAGCTTTGCGGATTTCTCCTGCCCGGAAATATCATCGAACAGCGTAGCCTGAACAGCGTGCTTGGGTTGCAATCCCATGAGCAAAACTCCGCTTTTCTTGTACGTAAAACCAGCCCTGTAGATAGCCCTCAGACCTCGTATGGTAGCGTTTACGAGCCTGCTGGTGTCATCAGTAGGCTCACCTATAGGAACTACAATAGAAGGGCTATATTGTTGATTATTAACCTTGAAACGATTCGTCTGGATAAAAACACAGAGACTGGCAGCGACTGAGCCATCCTTCCTCAGCTTCTCCGCAGCACTGGTGGCAAAGTACGCCACAGACTCAGCCAGGTCATCGTAATTTGAGACTTCCTGCCCGAACGAGCGTGACACCATGATCTGCTGCCGTGGGGTATTGGCTGCATCCAGCTCGATACAGGAAGTGCCATTCAATTCCTTGACGGTACGCTCCACAACGATGGAGAACTGTTGGCGCATTCTGTTCTGATCAGCAGTGCGCAGGTCCTCAACGGTTTCGATTTGCATGGCAATCAGCTTCTCGGTGATTTTGCGACCTATACCCCAGATGTCGCCGACAGGGATGGTTGCGAATAGCTTGCTGAGTTGAGTCGGAGTGTAGCGTCCGAAATCACATACACCCTCCTTGCCAGCAAAGCGCTTCTTGGCGCAGTGATTAGCCAGTTTTGCTAGCGTCTTGGTATCGGCAATACCTACACACACCGGAATGCCGACATGCTGTTTAATGGTTTGGCGAATAGTCTGACCGTATGTCACCAGCGATTTCAGATCGAAGCCTGCCAGATCAAGGAAGCATTCATCAATGGAGTAGATTTCCTGTTTAGGCGAGAACGTGGACAGGATAGACATCACCCGTGCCGACAGATCACCGTACAGAGCATAGTTACTTGAGAGGGCGATGATGCCGTGTTGCTTTGCCAGTTTCTCCATCTTGAACCACGGCTCAGCCATTTTGATACCTAACGCTTTGACTTCATTGGAACGAGCCACAGCACAGCCGTCATTGTTGGAGAAGACTACTACTGGCTTGCCTTCCAGTTGCGGATTGAAAGCACGTTCACAGGAAACGTAAAAGTTATTGCAATCGACCAGAGCAATAGGCATGGCATAACCTAG
>JAVHQJ010000286.1:0-8527 GCA_036171075.1 Sideroxydans sp.
CTGCCGACAAAATCTGGCGACAAATCTGGGGTCAGGTCTTGCATTACTACATTCTCTTGCTATGGAATTTAGTCGCCTTGAACCATCTGAATCACCGCTGTCCGTGCCTGTTGCAATGCAGTTTTGTTGAGTAGCCCAACCGTACTGACTGGTAGCGATTCATGGCAGGTGAACAATTTTCCAGGGCGAAGATAACTGATGCGCTGTAAGCCACCTTCGATAAACTCTTTTTCTGCCAAGGTGATTGCGCGGGAATCAGCGTAAGGATTGCTGGTTATTTGGCAGGCGATCCAATCGCCTTTGCCTGCGTCGGCTAGTAACAAAGCTGGACGCAACTTTTTCTGGCTGAGGTCTGAAAAGGGGAAGGGGATGACGACTACTTGCCCTGCTGCAAATGTGCCCATGCTGCATCCTCTTTAGGGTTGAGCCACTCTTGCGCTAGGGCAGTTTCGGCCATCAGGGCAGGTTCATGTGTGGCATCGGGTTCCAGCCAAGTTAACAATGCACGTCCGGGCTTGATAATTTGCTTGGGCTCAATCGAATGTAAGCGCCCTGTTTTATCAATCGTCACTTCTATGGTTGTAAGCATGAGGCAATCTCCTGAAGTTGCTGCGGCACAGTCTAGCAAACTTTAAGTCGGGTTGGTCACGGCGTGCATGGATGCTGATTTAGAAAAACATGGGCTTCGGAGTCTGGGCTTCGGGGTCAGGTCTTGCATTACGACATCCCCTGCCCCGAGATATTTTATGCGTCAAGGTTCCTATCGCGCGTCTCGGGCAAGAACAGCATCCCCACGATAGATGCAAAGATCAGCATACCCACCGGATACCACAGCCCTGCCAGTGCATCACCCGCGTTCACCGAGATGAGCGTGACCATGAAGGGCGATAAGCCTCCTATCCAACCCGCACTCAAGTTATGCGGCAACGCGGCGGCGGTGTAGCGCGTGCGTGCTTTGAACAACTCCGCCAACACGGCGGTCTGTGGGCCGGTAATGAGCGCCACTGCGACCACGGGAATGATGAGCAGCAGGAACAACATCAGCATGTTCACTTGTTGTTTATCCGCCTTTTCGATCCAGCCTTTTTTCTTTAACTCGGCTGTCGTTACATCAGGATGGAAGCCATAAATTTCGGCGCTATCGGCGATATTCAGCGTGACATCAATCTTGTCACCCTGCGGCAATTGCTTATACGACACGCCGTTCTTGATGAGAAATTCTTGGATGCGCTCGCAATCGTTATCCGCTTTGCGGAACGGGCTGTAGTCGCATTCGTTCGCATACAACGTGACCGCAACTTCGTTGTTGAAGCGTTCCAACTGCGGGTTGCCGTAATGCTGCAAGCCTTTGAACACGGGCAGGATAGCGATTGCCCCCAACAACAGACCCGCCAGCAATATAGGTCTGCGCCCTACTTTGTCTGACAGCCAACCGCACAATAGCGTAAGCGGAAACAACAACAAGGTGCTGCTCATCACCAAGGTGCTCGCCGTTTGCGCATCCAAACGCACCACGCTTTTCAAAAACACATTGGTATAAACCTGCGACGAGAAGAACAACAGCGAGCCACCTGCCGAGATACAGAAGAACAACAGCGCCATGCCGCGCACGGTCTGCTTATCTTTGAAGCAATCGCGCAACGGCGCTTTGGAGACTGTTCCCTGCGCTTGTAATTCTTGGAACACCGGCGATTCTTCCAAACTCATGCGCGTCTTGATGGAGATGAACAGCAACACCGCCGAGAACAAGAACGGCACGCGCCAGCCCCACGCGCTGAATTCTTCAGGCGATAGATACGCTTGCAACAACACAATCTGCAAGGTGGAGACCAAGATGCCGAGCGGCCCCATCAGTTGCAACACGCTGGTGTAGAAACCGCGCCGACCGTTGGGCGCGTGTTCGGTGAGATACACCGCCACTCCGCCGATCTCGCCGCCCACCGCGAAGCCTTGCAGCAAGCGCAACAGCAACAACAAGGCGGGCGCCAACATGCCGATCTGCGCGTAGGTGGGCAACAGCCCCACCAAGAAGGTGGACGCGCCCATCAGCGAGATGGTGGCGATGAAAATGGGGCGGCGACCATATTTATCCGCTAGTGAACCAAACAGCGCCGAACCCAACGGACGCACCAACATGCCCACGCCAAAGGTTGCCAAGCTTGCGAGCAAAGCAGCGGTAGGATTGTCGGGCGGAAAAAACAGCACACTGAAATAAGTGGCTAGCGAAGCAAAGGTGAGGAAGTCGTACCACTCTAGGAAGGTGCCAAAACAGGCGGCGAGTACGACTTTGCGTTGGGTTTTAGTGATTTGTTGCATCAATATATTCCACGAGAAAGTTGCTAAATTTTTGTGTCGGCTAGCGCAAGCACCCTCTATTTTTCTACCTCATTTTGTGGATGTGCGCCTTAACGGTGGCAGATTAGCATACGAGCCATACACAATCACATTCTGGAACAGCTCAATTGCCTATTCGCAGAATAAAAATCCACAACTTGATTTGGGGGCACGCATTTGCTATTAAGTCATCAACGGCAAGACTTACACTGGATGCCGCTCATCACTTCTTAAAATTTACCTAATCGGAGACACCATGACCAAATCACCCACACTCGTTCCAATCGCGATGAGCCTACTGTTGGCGGCCTGCTCCGCTCCGGCTAGCAAGCCCGTCACTTACCAAGATGTGAATTCCACTGGCGTGGTTGCAGGGGTGGGCGTTGAAAGCCAAGACATCACTTCGGTAACCGATGTGATGCTGAAAGATATTCTTGCCACGCCCGAAGTGGTGAAACGCGAGCAGGCCGCGCGCGTCATTCTCGATGAAGCGTATTTCCAAAATGAAAGCAGCCAACGTATCAACAAAAATTTATTGGTTGATCGGCTTCGCATCAATTTACAACGTGCCTCCAAAGGTAAGCTGCTATTTGTCTCGCGTGAATCTACCGACATGGTCGCCGCAGAGCGTGAATTAAAGCGTCAAGGAGAAACAGATAACGGAACCCTTACCCCAGCCAAAGCGCAAGCCGGAGCGGACTATCGTCTCGTGGGGCGCATCAACTCGCTTGACTCTCGTAGTGCCAAGACAGGGGCTGTAGAGCGCTACACGCAAATTACGTTTGAGTTAATCGACTTGGAAACCTCGTTGAGCATTTGGTCGAACCTCTACGAATTCAAAAAAGGGGGGCAGGATGACGCGATTTACCGCTAATCCTTCTACTCGAAACACAATTGTGCGCACGATACTGTTGGGTGTTGCCTTGCAATGCAGCACTTCCGCTTGCGCCCTCACCCCGCAAGAAACGCCCGCAACTAGGGGCAATATGGCGCAATTGTTAGGCGATGAAAATAGTTACCCCCAAGACTTACGCGTCTTTGTTCAACAAGATGAAACGGAAGGGTTACGCAATCGCGTCCTAAACGATTCTTTAGCCGGGCTGGCCGCGCTGGAGTTGTCGCAACCGGTCATCGCCCAGCGCTTGTTTGCAGACTCGCGCGAACTGATTGAAACCATTTATGCCAACAGCCCCAGCGCTGAAAAAGCGCGCAGTAAATTTGTGCCGGAAGCCAGCAAAGATTTCAAAGGCGACCCCTATGAAAGAGCGATGGTTGGATACTATTTAAGTTTGGCTGATTTTATGGGCAATGATTTAGACAATGCCCGTGCTGACCTGCGCTTTGCTGAATATCAAGACACCATGTCATCTTCCGAAAATTATCAGAGCGATATGGTGCTGATGCCCTACATTCGCGGATGGCTTTACAACTGTTCGGGCAAATCCACGCAAGCGCTGGATGAGTTTGCCGGCGTGTCTAAAGCCAAGCCCTCACTCGACATGCCTGCACCCAAGAACAATGTTTTATTCATTGCCGAGGTGGGGAAAGCCCCTGGAAAATTTTCCACGGGAAAATTTAGAGAAGAGTTGAGATATAAGCGACTAGATGACGGCATCATCGAAGGCGTCACTTTTTCGCACCACAACACGCTCCTTGTCGGCCAACAAATCGAAGATGTGTATTGGCAAGCCAGCACACGCGGCGGCCGCGCGATAGATAAAGTGTTAGCTGGCAAAGCGTCCTTCAAACAAACGGCCAAGGATGTTTCTGAGGGCGCAGCATTTATCGCAGATGTTTCCAACTCCTTATCTATAGGCGCTGCAATGGCGGGGGACGATAAAAGTGCGGAGCAATACAACTACCTTTCATTATTGAGTTCGCTGATTAGCATTGGGAGCAGCCTAGTCGCTGATGCCGCCAAGCCTGAAGCGGATACGCGCGCGTGGTCATCTCTGCCTGATCGAATCTATGTGACCACGACTTACGTTGAAAAGCTGGATGGGCAACAATGGTCAGCTGGCTTTCATAATATCGACGGCCGCGTGATTAAAGCGGTGAGCATGAAAACATTCACGACAGGATCGTGCATGGTCGCTTGGGCTAGACAATACCCGGCGTTGAACGAATCTAATTGGACCGATACGACCAGCGAGCATCAAACTAAAGTGCTCAATGCTTGCGGATCTCAATGCGAATTAGTCGTGCGCCAAATCATCAAAGACAAGCTTGGATTTCCGCTATCTGCGGAAGCTTCATCCACAACAGTATTTAACTCACCCGCCGCGCCCCTGTCTAAGTGACAGACTAACCCGATGTACTCACAATTTTTAGGAGTTGATATGCTAAACGCACTCAAGGCTTTTGTATTACTCGGACTACTCACCGCCTGCAATTCACTACCTTCCACGTCTGTTATTTTGATTGACGAGGATTTGCTATCGAGAAAAATTGAAGTGAATGAAGTTCAATCTGGCAGAACAGAAACAGGCACGCTCAAAGTCTGGGGCGCCGTCAAAAATCGCACCCGAGAAAACCTAATGGTTGAAATTAGAACCTCAACCATTGGCAAGAAAGGACTGGCACTAGAAAAGGGCGGGAGTTGGACACGTGTTTTTATTAAACCCAATTCAGTTTCCAACTTTGAGTTGCTCTCGACGCAAGAAAAGGCAGAAGAATTTGTACTGGAAGTGCGTGAAGGGAATAAATAAGGAAATTTGCACTGGTTGAACCGCAACACAAGGTCACTCCAGCCAAATAAACGATCCCATACGCCCCGTCACGCCATCACGACGGTAGGAGAAGAAGTATTCTTGTTCGGTGAAGGTGCAGTGCTGACCGCCGTAGATGCGCGTAATGCCCAATGCGTTAAGGCGCTGACGAGCCAGCACATAGATATCGGCGTGATATTTACCTTGCGTGTCATGTGCGGTGAACGCGATGGCGGCTTGTGCTTGGTGCGCAATGAATGCAGTGCGCACTTCAGCCCCCACCTCAAATGCCGCCGCACCAATAGCTGGCCCAAGCCATGCCATTAACTTATGCGGATTGACTTGCATCGCAGCGACTGTCGATTCAATAACCCCTGCCGCCAGCCCTTTCCATCCCGCATGGGCGGCAGCGACTACTGTGCCATCTTCATCACACAGCAACACGGGCAGGCAATCCGCCGTCATGACTACGCACACCGAGCCGCGTGTACGCGCAACGCTGGCATCGGCTTGTTCAACGCAGTTCGCTGCATCAGCATTAGCAACGCGTGTGCCATGCACCTGCGCTAACCACACAGGCTCACTTGGCATCATCGGTGAAAGTAATTGGCGATTTTGATTCACCACGAGGGGCGCATCGCCCACATGCAAACCTAGATTGAGTGAATCATACGGGGCGACGCTAGCGCCACCGTGGCGCGTGGTCTGTAGCGATTTGACATTGGCGGGTGCAGGCCAGTCAGGATAGATGCAGCATTCATGCAGGTTCATTTCAGCGCAACGACTCCATTAAAAATAGTGAGTGCGCCCTTTTATACGCCAGGGAAGGTCTGATTAAGTCCGAAAGCCATGGTTCGATCGTTTCCCGTTCGTCCCGAGTGCCGCGCTTGCGCGGTGTATCGAGGGAGCGAACGGGAAACACTCACCACGAACGGACTTAATCAGACCTTCCTTAATTAAGTTAAAGATATTCATATCACACCCTCACCTCAAAAAATTAGCTAGGCAATGCTCAAGCAACACTTGCCTCATCAAGTTGCGCTAACAATTCATCCATATCTTCTGGCAGTTCAGAATGCCACTCCATCAACTCGCCCGTGATGGGATGTTGCAATGCAAGTTTTGTCGCATGCAAAGCTTGGCGCGGAAAAGCATTCAAGAACTCGCGCATTTCGGGCGCACATTTCGGCACGCCTTTTTGATAGACACTGTCGCCCACTAAAGGGTGGCCGAAGTGCGATAGATGAACGCGAATTTGATGGGTGCGCCCCGTTTCTAAACGGCAACGCAATAAGGTACAGCTCGTAAAATTTTCTTCCACGCTAAAGTGCGTGATGGCTTCTTTGCCTGATTCAATCACCGCCATTTTTACGCGTTGCGAAGGGTGGCGACCAATCGCCAAATTGATTGTGCCATCGTAATCCACCTCGCCCCACACTAGGGCTAGATATTCACGCTTCACGCTACGCGCTTGCATCTGACGCACCAAGGCCGTTTGCGCAATCAGCGTTTTAGCCACCACCATCAGGCCGCTGGTGTCTTTATCCAAGCGATGCACGATGCCAGCACGCGGCACGTTTTGTAGTTCAGGTACATGAAACAACAATGCGTTAAGCATCGTGCCTGTCCAATTGCCGCTACCCGGATGCACCACCAGCCCCACGGGTTTATCCAAAATCAGAATGTCATCGTCTTCATAAATGATGTCGAGGGGGATGTCTTCAGCGACATAAGGCTGCTCGGACGGATGCACTTGCGGGGTGAGTGCGATGCGCTCTGCGCCCCACACTTTTTGCTTGACGCTGGCCACCTTGCCTTCCACTGTCACCAAACCCTGCTCCACCCAATCTTGCAGGCGGCTACGCGAGTATTCCGGGAACATTTGAACCAGTGCTTGATCGAGGCGAAGTCCGCCATGCTGCATGGGTACCCGCATTTCAAGCACGTCGGCGACGTCGTCGTCTTTGCTATAATCGGGGAATTCTTCATCGGGTTCTATCATGCGCCGCATTTTAACTGTTTTCCTGCTGCTCTCCTTAACTGCTTGCAGTTCCGCCCCCACCATTGATGACAAATCCGCCTCGGCGGACGAACTCTACGCCCAAGCCAAAGCGGCCATGGACGATCATAGTTACGATCGTGCCATCAAAAAATTAGAGGCCTTGCAATCGCGCTATCCCTATGGACGCTATGCCCAACAAGCCCTCATGGAAGTGGCTTACGCCTATTTCAAGCAAGGCGAGCCCGCTCCCGCCTTGGCAGCACTAGATCGCTTTGCAAAGCAATTTCCGAACAGTCCTAATTTGGATTACGTGCATTATTTGCGCGGCCTGATTAACTTTAACGAAAACATCAACAGCTTCACCAGCACCACTTTCCAACAAGATCCCTCTGAACGCGACCCCGTAGCGCTACGTGTTTCCTTCGATGCGTTCAAAGAATTAGTCACGCACTTTCCTAATAGTAAATACGCCCCCGACGCACGTCAGCGCATGCAATACCTGCTCATCACCTTGGCTAAACATGAAATCCATATCGCCAGTTATTACCTGCGACGCGGCGCCCCCATCGCCGCCGTGAACCGCGCACAAGGCGTATTGACCGACTACCCACAAACCGCGCAAACACGCGACGCACTGCAAATTATGGTGCAAGCCTATTCCAAACTAGGGCTGACCGATTTACAAAAAGATACACAACGCATCCTCGACATCAACATCGCCAAAGATGGCATCAAGCCCTCACAGTCTTATTTCAAAGAACACGAGACGCCGTGGTGGAAATTCTGGGAAATCTAAAGTGAAATTTTGTGCTGACTGCGGATCACCTGTTGCCCTGCGTATCCCACAGGACGACAGCCGCGAGCGCTACGTCTGCACCACCTGCAACACCATCCACTATCAAAATCCGCGCAACATCGTCGGCACACTTCCCGTGTGGGAAGACGGTCGCGTGTTGCTATGCCGTCGCGCTATCGAACCTCGGTACGGACTGTGGACACTGCCCGCAGGATTTATGGAAAACGGTGAAACCACTTGGGAAGGTGCCGCGCGCGAAACCTTGGAAGAGGCTAACGCTCGAGTAAAACTCCATGAGTTGTACGCCCTGTACAACCTCTCGTATATCAACCAAGTACACCTCATCTATCGCGCCACCTTGCTCGATTTAGACTTTTCGCCTGGCGTGGAAAGTTTAGAAGTACAACTGTTCAGCGAAGCAGAAATTCCGTGGGATACGATTGCCTTTCGCCCCGTCAAATTCGCACTCCAGCATTACTTCAAGGAGCGCAAAACGGGTGTGTTCAGCTTGCTCACCGGCGATTTAGATCCGCCTGTTCGAAAATAGATAGGCTGTTTGGAATCCATTGAATGGGTCATTCTTGTTGTGGCCCTTCGCGCACGGCAGCTTTAGCGAAGGCAATTTCGCAACTTGAGCTACTGCATCGTGCCAAAACCAGACGGTGATATCCGTCAACTTTAGTGTTC
>JAVHQJ010000287.1:0-30694 GCA_036171075.1 Sideroxydans sp.
TGGGGGTTGACCAAACTGTTGCAAGCCTTTATCTTGCGCGGTCTTTCAATCGAAGTAATACATAGGTTTTGTCCCATGCAACTGACCGGCGCAGAAATCACCATTAAATGTTTGCAAGAAGAGGGCGTGGAATACGTCTTTGGCTATCCGGGCGGAGCGGTGCTGTTCATTTACGACGCGCTGTTCCAGCAAGATAAAGTCAAGCATGTTTTGGTGCGACACGAACAAGCTGCGGTACACGCGGCGGATGGCTATTCGCGCTCCACTGATAAAGTGGGTGTGGCTTTGGTCACCTCTGGCCCCGGACTCACCAACGCGGTAACGGGCATCGCTACCGCCTATATGGATTCTATTCCGATGGTGGTCATCAGCGGGCAAGTGCCGACTAGCTATATCGGGGAAGATGCTTTCCAAGAAGTGGATGCGGTGGGTATTACCCGTCCTTGCGTCAAACACAACTTTTTGGTTAAAGACGTTAAAGACTTGGCGATTACGCTGAAGAAAGCTTTTTATTTAGCCAAGAGTGGACGACCTGGCCCTGTGTTAGTGGATATTCCTAAAGATGTCTCCAATCAAAAGACCGAATTCAAATATCCTGAAACAGTGAGCATTCGTTCTTACAGCCCTGTCACTCAAGGGGATGCGGAATATATTAAACAAGCCGCGCAATTGTTGCTGAATGCCAAGCGCCCGATGGTGTATGCAGGCGGCGGGGTGATTTTGTCGGATGCGGCGCAACCCTTGTATGACTTGGTGAAGTTGTTGGGATTCCCGGTGACCAACACCCTAATGGGTTTGGGAGGTCACCCTGCGACGGATAAGCAAAATTTGGGCATGTTGGGTATGCATGGCACGTATGAAGCTAATCTTGCGATGCAAGATTGCGATGTGTTGCTGGCCGTGGGCGCGCGCTTTGATGATCGTGTAATCGGCAACGTGGGGCACTTTAATTCTGTGCCGCGCAAAATTATTCATATCGACATTGACCCTGCGTCTATTTCAAAACGCGTCAAAGTGGATGTGCCGATTGTGGGTGATGTAAAGCAAGTGTTGGTGGATTTGCTCAAGGTATTACATGCCATCAAGCAAAAGCCGGATGCGCTGGCTTTGCAGGCGTGGTGGAAACAAATTGACACATGGCGTAGTCGAAAATCGCTGACATACAAAAATTCAATCGAAGTAATTAAGCCGCAATTCGTCATCGAAAAACTCTACGAAATTACGCGCGGCGAAGCGTTTATCACTTCCGATGTGGGGCAGCACCAGATGTGGGCGGCGCAGTACTACAAATTTGACAAGCCGCGCCAATGGATTAACTCGGGCGGGCTGGGCACGATGGGTTTTGGCTTGCCAGCGGCAATGGGTGTGCAGCTAGCGCATCCCAATGCAACCGTAGCGTGTGTGACGGGCGAAGGCAGCATCCAGATGAACATTCAGGAGCTGTCTACCTGTAAGCAGTACCACATTCCCGTGAAAATTATTGCGCTGAACAATCGTTATTTGGGCATGGTGCGTCAGTGGCAAGAATTCTTCCACGGCAACCGTTACGCGCATTCCTATATGGATGCGTTGCCTGATTTTGTGAAGCTGGCGCAGGCTTATGGTCACGTAGGGATTTTGGTGGAGAAGCCATCTGATGTGGAAGGTGCGTTGAAAGAAGCGTTCGCACGTAAAGATGAATTGGTGTTTCTCGATTTCCGTACCGATTCAACTGAAAATGTCTATCCCATGGTGCCCGGCGGTAAGGGCTTGTCAGAAGTGATTTTGGCGGAGGACTTGTAATGCGTCACATCATTTCGTTGTTGATGGAAAATGAAACGGGTGCGCTGTCGCGTGTGGCGGGCTTGTTTTCGGCGCGCGGTTACAACATTGAATCGCTCACTGTTGCGCCTACTGAAGATACCACCATGTCGCGCATGACCATCGTGACGCATGGTTCGGATGAGGTCATCGAACAAATCAACAAGCAGTTGAACAAGTTGGTGGATGTGATTGCGGTGATGGATTTGAGCGATGGTGAACATATTGAGCGCGAACTGATGTTGCTTAAGGTACGTGCCGAGGGGGATGCGCGCGAAGAATTTAAGCGTATCACCGACATCTTCCGAGGTCGCATCATTGATGTGTCTGGCACGAGCTACACCATCGAGCTGACTGGTAGTGGCTCCAAGCTAGACAATTTTTTGAAAGCGATTGATCACGATTTGATTATTGAAACTGTGCGCACAGGTGCATCCGGTATTGGATGTGGTGAGCGTATTTTGAAACTGTAATGATTTTATTTTTTTGATTTTTACGACGAGGCCAACATGAAAGTTTATTACGACAAAGACGCAGACCTATCCCTAATCAAGGGCAAACAAGTGACCATCATCGGCTACGGCTCTCAAGGCCATGCCCACGCACAAAACCTGAAAGAGTCTGGCGTCAACGTGACGGTGGGTCTGCGCAAGAACGGCGCGTCTTGGAAGAAGGTGGAAGCGGCTGGCATTAAGGTGGCGGAAGTAGCCGATGCGGTGAAAAACGCTGACGTCGTGATGATGTTGTTGCCTGACGAAAACATCCCTGATGTTTATAACAAGGAAGTCGCGCCTAACATTAAAGCAGGTGCTGCACTGGCATTTGCGCACGGCTTTAACGTGCACTACAACCAAGTCGTGCCGCGCGCCGATGTGGATGTCATCATGATCGCCCCCAAAGGCCCAGGCCACACCGTGCGTTCCGAATACCTCAAAGGCGGCGGCGTACCCACGCTGATCGCGGTATATCAAGACAAGACAGGCAAGGCGAAAGACATCGCATTGTCATACGCAGCGGCTAATGGCGGCACCAAGGGCGGCGTGATCGAGACCAACTTCCGCGAAGAAACAGAAACTGACTTGTTCGGCGAACAAGCCGTGTTGTGTGGTGGTGCGGTTGAATTGGTGAAAGCAGGCTTTGAGACATTGACCGAAGCGGGTTATGCACCTGAGATGGCTTACTTCGAATGCTTGCACGAACTGAAGTTGATCGTTGACCTGATGTACGAAGGCGGCATCGCCAACATGAATTACTCCATCTCCAACAATGCAGAATATGGCGAGTACGTCACAGGTAACCGTGTGATCGCTGACCAAGCACGTGCTGCGATGAAGGAATGCCTGAAGAACATCCAGAACGGTTCTTATGCAAAACAATTCATCTTGGAAGGTCGTACCAACTATCCAGAAATGACTGCACGTCGTCGTTTGAATGCCGAGCATCCAATCGAAGTGGTGGGTAACCAACTGCGTTCGATGATGCCTTGGATTGCTAAAAACAAACTGGTCGATCAATCAAAGAACTAAAAACGAGAAGGGGGAAGGATGGGAGAGAAGCGTAAAACCTTCATGTTCCTTTCCTTCCCCTTTTTTATAGCGTGCGCTCCCACATCAGCATCGGTGATACAGTGTCCTCAATGACCCCCAACATGGCAAAAGCAAGAACACTATGATTGATCTCAAACAACGCGAAAAAATGAACCTGCGTCGGCGCAGCATCTACTTGTTGCCCAACCTATTCACTACAGCAGCCTTGTTTGCGGGCTTCTATGCCATTGTGCAGGCGATGAATGGACGTTTTGAATATGCTGCGGTGTCTATTTTTATCGCCATGATTTTGGATGGATTGGATGGCCGTGTGGCACGCATGACGCATACGCAAAGCGAGTTTGGCGCGGAATACGATAGTTTGTCCGACATGGTGTCGTTCGGTGTTGCACCGTCTATTTTGATGTATGAATGGGCGTTCCGAGATTTGGGCAAGTGGGGATGGTTTGCCGCTTTCATTTACTGCGCCAGTGCCGCCTTACGTTTGGCGCGTTTTAATACCAATATCGACGTGATTGATAAACGTTATTTCCAAGGCTTGCCCAGCCCCGCAGCAGCTGCGCTAGTGGCAGGTGCGGTATGGGTTGCATTAGATAATGGCTACACGGGATATGACCTACGCTGGGTAGCGGCTGCACTGACCGTATTTGCTGGGTTAAGCATGGTTAGCAGCATTAAATACTCCAGCTTCAAAACCATCAACATGCGTAAGAGCGTGCCATTTTTCAGCATCTTTTTAGTGGCGTTGTTCTTCATCTTCGTCGCACAAAATCCACCGTTAAATCTGTTCTTGTTGTTCCTCGGCTATTGCTTGTCGGGTTATGTCATGGCCTTGCTTGCTTTGCGTAAAGCAGCACCGCCTGCCAACGAACCGTAAGCGCACAGCCTTACTGCTTTCCTAAACAACTCAAATAAACCGCTGCATCAGGGGCGGTTTGATTGCGTTGTGCCTGCCAAATCATTTCGCCTAAACAATCCATCATCGCGTGTTGCGCTTCGTGTTCGGATTCATATTTCTGCGTGAGTCGCGTGAACTGCTCACGGATACCATGTGGCTGGCCGATGCTGATCTGTTCCTCGATGGTCAGATGCATCATCAGGTGTAAGAACGGATTCACCACCGAACCATCTGCGGCAAAATCTTTGTCTTGGTTTTTTTCGGGATCGTTGAATATCGCGTGATACTCAGGATGCTTGTCGATCAGCTGCGCCGTCAGGTCTTCTAGCGGCGACAGAAGTTCTTTCGCGCAACGCTTGCGCCAAGATTCAAACAGGAACAGTCGCGCTTCGTCGCGGGTGGGGTTGAACATCACAATACCTTTTCTTTGTATTCACATAAATCTTGAATGAGGCACTCGGCGCACTTCGGTTTGCGTGCTACACAGGTGTAACGCCCGTGCAGGATGAGCCAATGGTGCGCGTCGAGTTTGAATTCATCCGGTACGAACTTCAATAATTTCTTTTCGACTTCTTGCACGTCTTTACCGGGTGCTAAACCGATGCGGTTACTGATGCGGAAGATGTGGGTATCCACGGCAATGGTGGGTTGTCCGAAGGCGGTGTTCAAAATCACATTGGCGGTCTTGCGTCCCACGCCGGGCAGGGCTTCCAGCGCTTCACGTGTGTGCGGCACTTGTCCATCATGTTGTTCGAGCAAGATGCGGCACATCTGGATGATGTGTTTGCTCTTGGTTTGATAGAGGCCAATGCGTTGCACGTATCCGCGCAGTTCGTCTTCGCCCAAGTCAACTATCTTTTGCGGTGTGTTGGCGACGAGGAAGAGTTCGCGCGTGGCGAGATTGACGCTCTTGTCGGTGGCTTGCGCGGAGAGGATCACCGCAACCAGTAATTCAAAGGAGGTCTTGTGCTCTAGTTCGGTGGTGGGGTGGAGGTTCGCTGCTTGCAGGCGCAAGAAAATCTCGCGCCGCTTTGCCGCGTTCATCCTTGCACAGCCTCGCCCACTATCGGCGTGGATGATTGGTTGTTGCGGGTCTTGGCTTCGGCGCGTAGGTTCAGCCAATTCTTGCCAGCGATGAGCAGGCCGAGACCGATGAACGCACCGGGTGGCAGGATGGCGAGCAAAAAGCCGTGATAGTCTGGGATGACATGGATGACCCACGATTTGGTACTTTCACCCAAGGCCAAGTCGATGCCTGAAAACAGCGTGCCCTTGCCGATGATTTCGCGCACACCGCCCAATACCGTCAGTACTGTGGTTAACCCTAATCCCATTGCCATGCCATCGAGTGCCGAGGCCAAGGGGGGATTTTTGGAGGCGAAAGATTCAGCACGCGCCAGCACGATGCAGTTGGTGACGATGAGCGGAATGAAAATGCCGAGTACCACGAACAGTCCGTACATATAGGCATTCATCAGGTACTGCACCACGGTGACCAGCACCGCGATGATGAGCACGAACACAGGAATGCGAATCTCGTTGGGCACGTAACTGCGAATGGGCGCAATCGCACCACTGCTGAGGGTCATCACCAGCGTGGTGGCGAGACCCAGGCTGATCGCATTTACGGCAGAGTTGCTAATGGCTAACAGAGGACACAAGCCGAGCAATTGCACCAAGCCCGGATTTTGTTTCCACAAACCGTTGTGAAAGATGGCTTTGATTTCGGTTAGCTTCATTTGCTATCTCCTGTCACGTGTGTGCTCGCGCTGACGGTAGTGGGAGCGAACAATTCATCGCGATGCAGTGCGAAGTATTGCAAGGTTTGACTCACTTCTTTTACCACGGCACGCGGGGTGATTGTGGCACCCGCCATAGAGTCAAACTGCCCGCCGTCTTTTTTCACTTTCCATTGTGCATCGCCCCACGTGATGCGCGATTTACCGTCAAAGCCTTTAATCCAATCGCTTTTTCCGATGTCAATGTAGTCGCCCAAGCCGGGGGTTTCTTTGTGCGCCAGCACGCGCACGCCAGACAATTCGCCGTTAGGGCGAATCGCTAAAATGAGACGAATGTTGCCTGAATAACCTTCGCGCGCCACGACTTCAATAATGGCGGCAGCGGGTTGTTCTTTAAGGCGTGCGATGTAAGCAATCGTCGGGGCGCTAGTGCCCAGCAAGGCATCGGCAGGTAAGTTTTTGACATCACGCAAAATGTCGTTGTCGTATTGATTAGGCGGCACGATTTGTGAGATGAGTTTTAATTTCTCCGCCTCAATAGTGCTTTCAATCGCGTCATGCGTAAGGCTAAACGTAGCGGCTAATATGGCTGTGCCAATGACGGCAAAGAATGCCAAATTGATGGCGGTCTGTAGGGTGGAACGTGCAATACGCTTCATTTTCCCGCTCCCTTTTTGCCGAATACTTTAGGTTGCGTGTAGATGTCGATGAGGGGCACGCAGATATTCATGAGCAGCGTGGCAAAGGCCATGCCATCGGGGAAGCCGCCAAATACGCGAATGAGGTAAGTGAGTAGTGCTGCACCGGCGGCGAAGATGATCTTGCCTTTTGCCGTGGTGGGTGAGGTGACGGGATCGGTGAGGATGAAGAATGCACCAATCATTGCCGCCCCCGAGAACCAGTGGAACAAGGGCGTGACGTAGTGCGTAGGGTCAAACACATGGAAAAGCCCCGCCACAGCGAACAAGGTGCCCAAGTACACCAACGGAAGATGCCAAGAGATGATGCGAGTGAACAAAAGATACATCCCGCCGATAGCAAAACCGAGGGCGACCATTTCGCTGCCATGACCCGCCAAGCGACCATAGATCGGCATGTCGCGGATTTCGCTCACCGATAAACCGAGATGGAGCTGCGTCTTCAGCGTGTCGAGCGGGGTCGCCATGGTGACCGCATCCAGCGTCAATCCACTGGGCAACACACCGCTAAAAATGTAACTCCACTGCGCTGCAAAACTGAGACTTACCCCATCCACCGAATGTGGAGTAATCCAGTGCGTCATGGGGGCGGGGAAGGAAATAATCAAAACGGCATAACCAATCATCGCCGGATTGAAAGGGTTGCTTCCTAAGCCGCCGTACAGATGTTTGGAGACGGCGATGGCAAAGGCCGTGCCCACCACAATCAACCACCACGGCGCTAACGGTGGAATAGACAGGGCTAATAACCAGGCAGTGAGCAGCGCGGTGTTGTCAGAAATGAAAGGTTTGATGGCGCGATTGCGTAGCTTGAGCATCAGCGCTTCGGTGACGAGTGCGGTGATAGATGCCAGTGTAAGAGACACCAAGATGGCGGGGCCAAAATACCACACGTAGAATGCGATGCCAGGAATCAACGCCAACAGTACGCGCAGCATAATTTGGCTGACGCTGCTGGGTTGTGAAATGAAAGGAGAGCTGAACATATTTATCTAGGCCTTCTCAAGATTTGGGCGGCTCATCATCGGCCCCTGCGGTCGCGGCAAGTTTGCGCATTTTGGCGCGGCGCGCATCCACCTCCGCAATTTTCGCGAGCTGTTCTTGTGTCAGCGCCTCGGTGTTGAGTGCGTGGGTAGTGGCAGCTTGCACCTTCGCGCGTTCGATGGCCTCGTTGATTGATTGCTGTTGCGCGTTTTCTGCGGCCGCCAAGCCTGCTTCAAACGACGCTTTAGCGGCTGCCGCATCGCGCTCTTTTTGGGCCAAACGTTCTGCCTTCTCGGTCTTTTCGCGTTCGATGCGGAACTGCCGATATTCATGCCGCTCGCGCGCTTTATCGGCAGCTAATTTTTCGACTGACCGTTCATGTATTTCGCTCTTCGCATAACGGTAATACTGCACCAGCGGAATGTTGCTTGGGCATACATAGGCGCAAGCGCCACATTCGATGCAATCAGCTAAATTAAATTCTTGCGCCTTGCCAAAGTTATTCGATTTAGCGAACCAATATAAATCCTGTGGCTGTAAATCGGCAGGGCATACGTCTGCACAGCGGATGCAACGGATACAAGGCATAGCGGGCGCTGGTGGCGGAAATAGCTTGGGTGATGACGCGATAATGCAGTTGGTTGCCTTGGTAACACTTACCGTACCCGAGGGGAGGTCAATACCCATCATGGGGCCGCCCATGATGTAACGATTGGTATCGGCTTGCTTGCCTGCGAGTGCTATGAGCTCGTCGAGCGGCGTACCAATTAGCACCTCAAAATTTTGTGCTTCGCACACGTTGCCGGTCACGGTGATGATGCGCGATAGCACAGGCTCGCCATGAGCCAAAGCACGCCAAGCACTGTAAGCGGTGGCGACGTTGAAACATTGCACGCCCATCTCGGTGGAACGTACGCCCGCTGGCACTTCGATGCCAGTGAGAATGCGAATCAATTGTTTGGCGCCCCCGCTGGGATACAAGGTGGGGATGCACAACACTTCCATGTTGCGGTAGCCCGCTTGAGTGACTGCAAGTTGCATGGCGGCAATCGCTTCAGGCTTATTGTCTTCGATGCCGATTAGTACCTCTTCCGCCTGTAGCAATTCGCGCAACAGTTCAGCGCCGCGCAAAATATCCTGCGCACGTTCGCGCATTAGCAGGTCATCGCAAGTGATGTAAGGCTCACACTCTGCGCCATTGATCACCAAGGTTTTCATTTGACGACGATGCGCATCAGTTTTAAGGTCACTGGGGAACACGGCTCCCCCCAGACCGACCACGCCGGCTTTGCGCAGCAGATGACGCAACTCGGCGTGTGAGGTTTGCGTGACATCTACGCCTGCATGCGTAATCCATTCATCCTGACCATCGGGGATTAACGTGACGCATAAATCGGGCAAACCCGAATGGTGTGCGACCAGTTGCATATCAATGGCACTCACCGTGCCAGAAGTCGAAGCATGCACGGCACTAGAAAGTTTGCCTTCGGGGCGACCAATTTTTTGTCCCTTGAGCACACGCTCGCCCACTTGCACAATAGGCACAGAACGATTGCCCACGTGTTGCCACAGCGGGATGATTAACTGGGAAGGAAGGCGGGCTTGGCGGATGGGCGTGCGTGTGGATTCAGCTTTGTGGGTGGACGGATGCACGCCACCGTGGAAAGTATGTAAAGCTCTCATGCGACCGCCCGAACGGGAATGATGACGGGGTGTTGCCACTTCCAGTTGTTAATGTTTTCTGCGATGGTATCCATGCTGATGCAATCCACAGGGCAGGGGGGAAGACACAGTTCACAGCCCGTGCATTCCGATGCGATGATGGTGTGCATTTGTTTGGCTGCACCCACGATGGCATCTACTGGACACGCTTGGATGCACAGCGTACAGCCGATGCAGGTCTGCTCATCAATGAAGGCAACCGCTTTGGCTTTGGGTTTTGCATCGCCACCAAAAGGCTTGTATTCCACGCCGAGTAAATCGGCTAGTTTGTGGATGCCCTCATCGCCGCCGGGGGGGCACAAATTTATATCAGATTCACCTTTAGCAATGGCTTCCGCATAAGGTTTGCAGCCTGGGTGGCCACATTGACCGCATTGCGTTTGCGGCAGCACGGCATCAATTTTTTCAACGAGCGGATTGCCTTCAATTTTGAAACGAATCGCCGCATAGCCCAGCACAATGCCGAGTATTACCGACAACGCAATCATCACCCACAGTGCGGAAATCATTTCACCAAACCTGCAAAACCCATGAAGGCGAGACTCATTAAGCCCGCCGTAATCATGGCGATGGCCGCACCTTTGAAAATGGCCGGCGTATCCGCACCTTCCATGCGTTCACGGATGCCTGCGAATAACACCATTGCCATAGTGAAGCCTACTGCGCCGCCAAAGCCGAACAACAGTGATTCGATGAAATTATGATTGGCTTGCACGTTGAGCAAGGGAATGCCCAACACCGCGCAGTTAGTGGTGATGAGGGGCAAGTAGATGCCTAAAACTTGATACAAATCGGGGCTGGTTTTTTTGATGACCATCTCGGTGAATTGCACGATGCCGGCAATTGCCACAATGAATGACAAGGTGGTGAGGTAGGCTAAATCTGGGCCGAGCAGATAATGGCTGATGAGATAACTCGCCCCAGACGAGAGGGTCAACACGAAAGTGGTGGCGGCACCCATGCCGAGTGAGGTTTCTAGTTTTCTGGAAACGCCCATGAACGGACACAGGCCAAGAATCTTGACCATCACGATGTTGTTCACGAATACCGTGCCAATGATGATGAGTAAATAATTCGTCATACCGCCCCAACTCCTAGAAGGGCGCGATTATCCGCTGAATCGCCCCCCGTCATCAACTGTGTTGATGGAATATAGATATGCTCAAAATTGAGTAGCGCCGATGGGTGCTGACATAAAATTACGACAGCGCGAGTTTGCTTAAATTTGTCCTAATTCCAGTCATGTCCAAAGACCTAACCGATTACCACACCTTTGATTGCATCGCCACCATCTTGCATATCACGTGCGGGCAGGTGTTGATGGATAGGCAGCGGCTATGGCGATGGTGGTGAAGCGCGGCAGAACGTCGGCACAGTTGCTACGTGTGAAATCGGGTCAACTGAAACTGACCAAGCACTTGGCTAAAGAGCTGGTTGAAGAGTGGGTGGATGCGGATTATGAGTTTGAACCTGCGCTCGCCAAGTTAATCGAGCTGGGTAAGCAGCACGGCATGAGCGAGGCCGCGCGCCTGGCCCTTGAAGCCTTAAGAAAAGCTGGACGCGAGCCTGTGCAGAATAGTTTGTTCTTGTAAGTTTTGAGGTGAGTGGGTTGGTGGGAGGCCGATTTTTTCATTGAAAGAGTCATTCTCCAATCAATCCACCTTGCACCCTCATTTTGCCTTGAGCGCTGCCGCACATTCCGCCACTAGACTCTGCCCCCGATAAATTAAGCCGCTGTACACCTGCACGAGCGAAGCGCCAGCTTGCATTTTTTGTAGTGCGTCCGCGCCATTCAGAATGCCGCCCACGCCGATGATGGGCAGTGCGCCTTGCAATTCGGCGGCAAGCGCGCGAATGACGGTGGTGGCTTTGTCGCGTACAGGCGCCCCGCTTAAACCGCCTGTTTCATTGCCATGCACCAAGTCCGCCACGCCTTCGCGTGACAGGGTGGTGTTGGTGGCAATCACTCCGTCGATGCGGTGCTGGATGAGGAGTTGGGCAATTTGTTGGATTTGCTCCGCCTCTAAATCGGGGGCGATTTTGAGGGCGAGCGGCACGTATTTTCCATGTTGCTGCGCGAGCTTTTCTTGTTCCAGTTTAAGTTGTGAAAGTAGCGCATTCAATTCATTTTCGCCTTGCAACTGACGCAAATTTTTAGTGTTGGGCGAAGAGATGTTCACCGTCACATAACTGGCGTGTGCATACACTTTGCGTAAGCAGATGAGGTAGTCGTCGGCGGCTTTTTCGATGGGCGTGTCGGCATTTTTGCCGATGTTGATGCCCAGCACGCCAGTGAATTTCGCACGCTCGACATTCGCTACCAGCGCATCAACACCCTCATTGTTAAATCCCATGCGATTGATGATTGCGTTGGCTTCAGGCAAACGAAATAGACGCGGACGCGGATTGCCCGGTTGAGGGCGTGGGGTGATGGTGCCGATTTCGATAAAGCCAAAGCCCAGTGCCGCAAGACCGTTGATGCAATCGCCATTTTTATCCAAGCCTGCTGCGAGTCCTACGGGGTTAGGGAATGTCAGTCCCATGACCGTGCGCGGGTCGGGTTTGGGTTGCGTTAGCAGGCGCGATAGCCCCAAGCAGTATGCGGTGTTGAGCGAAGTCAGCGTGGCATCGTGTGCCGTCTCGGGATCGAGCGTGAATAGGGCGGAGCGGAGTAAGTTGTAGGGATTCATTTATTTGACCACGACAGGGATGGGGAATTTTTTCTTGTGCGAAGGCAGGGGGCGTGTTTTACCGCGCCAAAATTCTGCGATGACGTCGCCTAGTTGCAAACCGAGTAGGCCATATAGTACGAAGCCGAATTGATTAAACAGGACATGCGGCAACAGCGTGAGTAGTTGTCCGCCCGTGAATTGAAATACGCCTAGGGCGAGGTTGCCTACGAGTAATCCTGATATGCCCGCGCACACCACGCGACTCCAATCGCCTGTGTGCAAGCCAGTAAAAACAGTGCTTTCATGCCACAGTAGTTGCAAGGCTAACAACAGCAAGAGAGGAGCTGCCCAAATGAGCCAAAATAATTGCGTAGCCCATGCACTACTGCCAAATAAGCCGAGCAAGGCTGCAAAAATCAATATCAATGCGCTGCTGTTGGCGGACAGGGTGGGGAGTGAAAATTGGCGTGTGAGATTTTTGATGACCCACGCAAATGAGCCCAGTAGTGCGCGCGTGATCAGCACGGCAGGGAGTAAGGCGGCAAACAACAGAGAGCTTAAGGCAATGCTGGTGGAATCCCATTCCCACTGGCCTAACCAGCTTGCGCTGAAGTGATTGAGAAACACCAGTAGCCAGCCCAATATGAGACTGGCGAGGGCGCTGGCGAAATAATAATTGCGTTGTAATTTGAATAAGTTATTGCCCGTGCGCAGGGTAAGCCACGCATGTAGCAGCGCGGTGTAGAGCAGCAATAGCAAGGTGGTTAGCGCCAGAGCAGCGCGCGCGCTGGTGGACTGCGTGAATATGCGCAGCTCATTCCATTCACCGCCAGTCAGTAGTAAGCCGAGGTAAGGCAGGCACAGCATGGCGCAGACAAAAAAGGCGAGACGAGTTTTCATGGTTGAGTGTCCGTTGGGAGTTGTAGGGTTTGCCACTGATTATTTTGCAAACCTTGGAGCGGTTGAAAATTAATTTTGTAAGCCATTTTGGGCGAGTCTTTAATCCAATAGCCTAAATATAAGTACGGCAATTTAAGTTGCTGGCACAAAGAAATTTGCCACAGCACATTGTACGTGCCGAAGCTGGCATGGCGGTCACGCGTGTCGTAAAAAGTATAAACCGCCGATAGTCCGTCATCGAGTACATCAATGATGCTCACCATGCGCAGCACATCGCCCTCACGAAATTCAAGCAAGATACTTTCCACATGGCTCTGCAATAAAAAGTTGCGATATTGTTCGGGGTCTTTATCGTTCATGTCGCCTTCAGCATGGCGTGCTTGTTGATAGTGACAATACAACTCAAAGTATTCCGCTTTATCTTGCAAGGGATGCACGCTCACCGCTAAATCATGGTGTTGTTTCCAGCTACGGCGTTGTGAGCGTGAAGGTTGAAAATCAGACAGTACTACACGGCATGTCACGCATTGTTGGCAAGTGTCGCAATGTGGGCGATAGGTGTAAGTGCCACTGCGCCGAAAGCCGTGGCGCACCAGTTCGGAATAGAGCGGCATCGTAATGAGATGCGTCGGGGTGGCTACTTGTGAGCGTGCCGCGAGCTGTGGCAAATAGCTGCACGGATAGGGAGCAGTTAAATAAAACTGAACTGCGGACAAGGGGAGGTCGTTGAGTGAACTCATGCAAAAAGGTCGCTATCAAATTGGAAGCGCGGAATGGGTTTGCAGTTTATCAATTCTTGCAGCAGTGTGATGAATTCTGCGCGGGGTATTTCCCGTGCGCCAAGTGAGGCCAAATGCGCGGTGTACATTTGGCAATCAATTAAGCCGAACCCCCAGCGTTCAAGTTGGCGTGCTAAATGTGCGAAGGCGATTTTAGAGGTGTCGTTACGCAGACTAAACATGGATTCACCATAGAACATGCGGCCAATCGCCACCCCGTATAAGCCGCCTACCAACTCATTGTTCATCCTTACTTCAACCGAATGGGCATGCCCTAGCCGATGGAGTTCAAGGTAGGCGGCAATCATCTCTTCCACAATCCATGTGCCGTTTGCACCATCGCGTGGGGCGCTACAGGCGCGTATCACTTGCTCAAATCCTGATGCCAATCCGTTGGCGGCAGGGCTGTCCGTATGTACCGAGTATTTGCCTTTGCGCAACGTTTTAAGTAGCGAGTGCGAGAGGTGTAACTCGCGGGGGAATAACACCATGCGCGGATTGGGACTCCACCACAGGATGGGATCGTCAGGGTTAAACCAAGGAAAAATGCCGTGCCGATAAGCATCCAGCAAGCGCGAGGGGGATAGGTCGCCACCCGCCGCGAGGAGTCCGTTAGGTTGCTGCAAGGCTTGCGACAGCGCAGGAAAAGGTGTGTTGGGCGTTAACAGAGAAATCATGGTTGCGCAGAATAACGCATCTGCGCAACTATGATTTCAGCTTAATGGATGGGGGGGTGAGGTAATCGCTGCGTAAGGGCTTGCGAATGGCGTTAGGCGCAAGCGTGAGGTACAAGAAAAAGGTAGAGCCATGTCCCAATTGGCTTAACACTTCGATGCGTCCTCGATGCTTATCCGCCACCATTTTTACCAGTGCCAATCCCAAGCCTGTTCCCGTGCCAGCGGGGTGTGCGGGGTCGGGAACACGACTGAAACTTTGGAATAAAACCAGTTGGTCTTGCTCGGCAATGCCTTCACCCGTGTCGCGCACGGTGCAGCACACTTCCCCCCATTGTTGATCAACATCACACTGCACAATGTCGCCCTGTGCGCTGTGTTGCACGGCATTGGTAATGAGGTTGATGAGTGCGCGTTGTAGCAAAGCGTGATTGCCGATAACGAGCAAGCTTTCACTATTCTCTGGGCGCTTGAGGGTGATGCCTTGTGTGCTGGCTTGCGGCCACACTTCATCAATCGCATCGTGCATGCATTGCACCATGTCGAGTTCGATAAAGGTATCTGCCTGAAGATGTTCGGCGCGCGCCAAAAACATAAATTGATTGATGAGATGCAAGGTGCGTTGAGAAAAACGACGAATGTCTTGTAGCAGCGTGTCATCCACTCCTTTGCGCGCCGCCTGTTGTTCAAGTAAAGCCAAAATGGAGGCTTGTGGAGCGCGCATATCATGTGACAGGAAGTTGAGTAAGCGCCCGCGTTCACGTTCGTGTGCTTTCAGTGTGCTCACGCTGTCGAGATTGATAATCCAGCCGAAATTTTCGATGTCGGTGATGCTCACCAGAAATTCTCCCCCCGTGACATTTTGCGCCTCACATTGCAGCACCTGCCCCTGCGCGATGGTATGGATACAACTCGTCCAGTCAGCAGTGCGCGTGCATTTTAGGGATGACAAAACTTGGTCGACTAATCGTCCTTGCACTACGACATGCTCATTTAATCCAAGCAGGCGCAGCAAGGTGGGGTTGACCAAGCGCACGCGCATTTGATCATCGAGCACGAGGATGCCGACAGATTGACTAATGAGGGACTGGTTCACCAATTGGCGCAACACACGTACTTCACGTGAGGCATGGCGTACTTGCTCAATGCGCGCAGCGACAGGATCAACGATTTGAGACGGTGTGTGGGTTGAGGCGAGCGCGGGGATCAAGGTGGAGAATTTTTCCGACTCTTGATTGAGAGCGGTCACTTCTTCTTCCAAAAATTGCATCCCGGCTTCGAGCTTGCGCCAACTCCACAGGGGATAGCACAAGGCTAATATCAACAATGACTCGGCGGGGGGCAGCCAGATGCCTGGCCAGCGAATGAGGCCTGCTGAAACAAGCAACACACCCACCATCAAGCCTACGGTTAAGGCGAGGGCATAGCGTGGTAATAGGTAGAGGTAAGCCACCATGAGCGCGACAACAAGCAAGATTGCCACCAGCCAGCGCGTGATGGTGTCACTGGGGATGATGGATAAGTCGTGGCGTAATGAATCAATCAATTGCGCATGCATTTCTACCCCAGGCATGGAATACGCATCGCCTGAAAGTGGGGTGGGATAGGCATCTCCTAGCCCTGCTGCGGTAGCACCCACGAGAACAAGTTTGCCGCGTAACTGCTGTGCAGGGATCTCTCCCTTGAGCAGTGCGCTGGCGGATATTTGACGCACTTTGCCTGGACGTGCGGCAAATGGAATGAGATAAGATGAGGCGCAGTACCAGCCAGAAGTTTCAGTGTGATTGAGTTTGAGTGAGGCAGGGAGTTCATACCGTTGCGTATTAAACCCACTTGTTTTAAGCAGCGCTAATGCGAGTTGCGGATGGGATGGGAAGCCCATGCCGCAATGCAGAAACACACGGCGAGATACCCCGTCGGCATCGAGGTTGGATTGAATGTGTCCCAGTGCAGCAACTTGATTATTCAAAATGGCAATCGGCGGTGTTTCTGTTACCCGTCCGTTCAAGGGTTCTGCCAAGATGGGTAAAACAACGTGCCCATTACGTTGGATAGCTGCTCCGAGTAATGCATCATCATTGGGATGCTCGGTATCAGGTTCGCTTAAAATAATATCCAAGCCAACGGCGCGCACGTCTGCAGCGGTGAGTTGATCAATGAGTCGCGCGTACACTGAACGACGCCAAGGCCAGCGACCTATCTCATCTAAGCTTCGTTCATCTATGGCGACCACCAAAATGTCGGCATCCAGCTCACGTTGATGCAAAGTAATCGCCGCATCGTAAAAGCTGGAATTGAGGCGATCTAGCCAATTTTTTTGAAGTGTCAGTGTGGTTAGCCCGCACAGAAAGGCCAACAGCCACCACCACTCACGCAAGACCGCTCGTGTGGAGTCTTCTGCGCGTGGGATCAATTGGCTTCCTTGTGCTGGGTAAGCTCTAGGCGATAGCCGTAACCATAGATTGAAACAAGACGCACGCCGTTTTCAGGAAATAGATGGCATTGTGTTCTGACCTTGCTGATATGCGTGTCGACCGTGCGTGTGGGCACACTAACGGACATGCCCCATACACATTCCAACAAATGACCGCGTGATAGGAGTCGTCCGAGATTGCTGAACAAAAAATAGGCTAAATCAAATTCTTTAGAGGACAGCAAAATTTCGGAATTCTGGAAATGTGCGCGTTTGCTGTGTGGGTCGAAATCCCAGCCTTCAACATGAAGTGCATTGCGGGTAGGATTTGCACAAGAGCTGGTGCGCCGCACCGCAACTTGGATGCGAGCGAGAAATTCTGCGCAACGAATGGGTTTAACCAAATAATCGTCGGCACCATGTGTGAGCGCTTCGACCACGTTAGATTCACGCTCCTCAGCGGTAACAAACAGAATGGGCAGGGCTTGTAAATTGGACTGACCTTTGACCCACTGCAACACTTGCAGGCCATTCATGCCAGGCGTATTCAAATCAAGAATCAGGATGTCGAAACTTTCGTGACGTAACTCTGTGGTCAAATCCGTACCATTGGTGAATAGGTGAACGGTGTGGCCTGCATGGGTGAGGCAATTCATTAAAACTTCAGCATCAATCCGACCATCTTCAAGCAGTGCAACTCTCATTTATCTCGTACCTTTAATAATAGCGTCGTTCAACTACTCCCGACTTTTCTATAGTTGGCGAGTGTCGTCAATGTAAAAGGCACAATGCTGACACTGTTTTGCAAATGCACTTCCTTGGATAGGATATTACTTCAACAGACATTGATTTTCAGGTGCTTGTGTTTGGGTAGACCAATAGGCATATAGGAAAAATAGAAGATTTATGCTTATATGCCAAGCAATACAGAGTGGGAGAGCAGCATGGTACTAGGGTTGTTTGGGAAAAAATCAGATCATCCATTGGCCGACATCAAAAATGTTCAGCATTTATTGGACGATTTGCCTAAGTCAGATTCGCTTAAAGCGTTGCATGAATTGAGCGAATGGATGGAGGACTTGCGTGAGCCAGGAAACGGATTTCGTGCCGATCATCAATGGGCGGTCTTGCGCTTGTTGGATCAAGCAGCGCAGGGGCATGTGCGTAAAGTATGGCACGACTATTTTGCGCCACAGCCGCTTACTAAATTCCAAGAAAACAGACTGTGGTCGTTATTAGATGCTTTCTATACGCAAAGCGAGTTGTGTCATTTCGAGTTGTTAGGGCGCTATCGTGAAGGAGACAAAGGTGCGGCAGCCATTAAGTTGGATTTGCCTTTTTTATGTGCGCGCGGTGTAGCTGCAATAACAGGGCGTCTTAAGCTGGCTGTCGCACGTTTTGCACTGGTGGATCCTGCACTTTGGAAGCATTTAGCAGTTTTTTATATGTTTGCAGAGGGGCAAGATTTTAACCACACTCCGATTGCGATGTACGCAAACGTTCAGACGAGTGTGGCACAAGAAATGGCTGTATTAATTGCTTGGTATGGCAGCTGTTCAGGCAATACCAATCAGTTGCCAGGGCATATTACCGAGCGTTTGCTGTCTTATTTGGGGAAAGGCTTGAAGCTGTCCGCCTCCTACAATGGGGCGGGATTGTTTGTATTCGATTTGGCGCAGCCCACGCCGCCCATGTTCGCTATTTCAGACGCCACGATTCATCCTGCCTTACGCTATGTTGAAGTTGAGGAGATACGGCAGCCGCTAGAAAATTTGATTAAGACCCTTGAAAAAGGGATTGCGCCTGATGCATTAAATTTCTATGGCGTGACATACGAGATGGAAATGGTGTGTGATATTGCACGCGGGCTGCTAAAAAGTATTGTCCTACCTCCGCCCGCGCGAAAAAATCCCAGACGCAAAATTAATGTCAACCTACAAATTGCCAATGGTTTCCATCGCATGTTGGAGCAGAGTGATTTTGGTTTGCGATTGGGCGCGGCAGAAAGTGATACTTGGGAAGTGCAAGATATTAGTGCAACGGGATTTCGTTGTGTTGTGTCTTTATCGCGAAATGACGCGGGAGGGGTAGGGGAAGGCTTAAAAATTGGCTCGCTCATTGGTAGCAAGGCAGAAAATGTTTCGCAATGGGGGGCGGCTATCGTGCGTCGATTACGCCGCGATGAGCAAGGTAAGTTACACATAGGCGTTGAGGTATTAAGTCCGCGAATTGTGGTGATGCCCTTGCTGGACAGGTCAAAGTTGGGAAGCGAAAAGTATTTAATTGGTCTCTATTTGAATCGTCCTAATGATGCGAGTGGCGAAGCGTGGCTGGTGATTAAGCCAGAAACTTTTTCGGGCAGTCGCACCCTAGAGATGCAACTCAATGACAAAAATTATTTGCTCATGCCCCTCGCTTTGATTGAGCGAGGTGATGATTATGACTTGGCGCGTTATCGCATGATGGAACAGGACGCTTCTGCCAGTGAAGAGTAGTGATTTAGTTCGGTACTCGTTGTTGTAACCACTTTTCAATATCGCACACTTCCTCGCTACATACCGTATGTGACATGGCATAGCCGTGCCACTCCAAATTGCAACCCTGTTGTTGAAGTAAGTTGGCGGAGGCTTGCCCGAGTGAATAAGGCACAACCGCATCGTGATGCCCGTGCGCCATTAAAACCGGCGTAAGTTTGGCTAGCGGATTGACCTCTTCAGGCAAACGGTCAGCCAGCGGGAGGTAGCTAGAAAGTGCGAGGATGCCGCCCAGTTTTTGAGGGAAGCGCAAACCACAGTGCAATGCCATCGCGCCCCCCTGAGAAAATCCCACTAAAAATATATGTGCAGGTGGGATACCTTGCGCAATTTCACGCTCGATGAGTTGATTTATTTTTTGTTGCGATTCCTGAATGCCAGCAACGTCTTGTTGTGCGCCGATGTCTAATTCGCGAATGTCATACCAAGCGGGCATGATCAATCCACCATTGACGGTGACGGCGCGTTTGGGCGCATGCGGGAATAAGTAGCGTACGGCTTGAGGCAGGCGTATTTCATCTGCGATGGGTACGAAGTCTTCCCCATTCGCCCCCAAACCATGCAACCAAATAAGACTGTATTGGGGGTTGTTACCGGTCTCTAAAATGATATGGGGGATTAACGCTAAACTCATGGTTGAGGAATGAGCTCACGCAACAATTGAAAAATTTCGCGAAAGTTTTTAGGCGGCTTGAGCAGTTCTTTTTCTTTTTTCGCATTGCGAATCAACGTGCGTAATTGCTGCGCATCCGCTGTAGGATAGGCAGCCAAAAATTCAGTCAATGCATCATCTTCATCAATCAAACGATCGCGCCAGCGCTCAACTTGATGTAGCCACGCGGTATGCTCGCGTGAGTTGCCATTCCAAGACTCTAATTTAGCCAGAATTGGCGCGGTATCAATATCGCGCATCAAGCGTCCGATGTAGAGCATCTGGCGTTTGATAGCACCAAATTTCGTGATGCGTTTGTATTCAGTACAAGCCTCGAATAGGTTTTCGGGCAGGTCGAGTTGGCGCAATTTATCTTTTGGCAAGTTGGCAATGACCTCGCCTAAATCGCGTAATTCATGCATCTGTTTCTTAATTTTTGTCTTGCTGGGAGGCAACTCTTCTAGGTCGTCTTCAGGTTGTTGGTGCGGTCTCATTGTCAGTGTCTAAATAGCTAAAGATGTTGTTATGATAGCGCCCCCGCAGCATTTTCCTGACTGAAATTTTTATGCAACCTTCCGTTAAACCCTCTTCCTCCGCGTCTAACGCATTACAGCAATTGGCTTTGGAGATGGTTGATTACGCTCGCCAAAAAGGCGCAAGTGACAGTGCAATCGAGGTCTCAGAGGCGCTAGGAAAAACGGTCAATGTGCGCCAAGGCAAGGTCGAAACAATCGAGTACAACCGTGATAAAGGCTTAAGCGTCTCGGTTTATTTAGGGCAAAAACGCGGTAATGCGAGTACCTCGGATTTTTCTGCACGTGCGATGCGTGACACCGTCGATGCGGCGTTGAATATCGCGCGATTTACCGCAGAAGATAACTGCGCGGGACTGCCTGATGCGCATGCATTGAGCACAGGGACGTGCAACCTTGACCTGTATCACCCGTGGCAAATTAGTGTTGAACAAGCCATTCAATTGGCACAGGAATGTGAACAGGCCGCGTTCAGTGCGGATAAGCGTATTGTGAATACCGAAGGTGCGAGTGTGAGTACGCATGAAGCGAATTTTATTCATGCCAATAGTTTGGGGTTTGTCGGTGGATTTCCGACGTCCCGTCACAGTGTGAGTTGCTCGGTTATCGCGGGTAAAGGCGCGAACATGCAGCGTGACTACTGGTACAGCGTGGCACGCAATGCGAGCGAAATTTTGAAAGTGGAAGAGATCGGACGTATCGCCGCCGAACGTACCGTGCGTCGCTTGAAGGCGCGCAAACTCGCCACGATGCAGTGCCCGGTTTTGTTTGAAGCGCCTGTGGCTACTGGCTTATTAGGTCACTTTGTGCATGCGGTAAGTGGCGGCAGCCTGTATCGAAAATCTTCTTTTTTGGAAGGCAAGCTCGGACAAAAAGTATTTTCGGATGCTGTGAAAATTGAAGATAATCCTGCAATTTTGCGCGGACTAGGCAGCAGTGCATTTGATGATGAGGGGGTGCGCACGCAACATCGTACGATTGTTGAGTCGGGGGTGTTGGGTGGATATTTTTTGGGTAGCTACAGCGCGCGCAAGTTGGGTATGCAAACCACAGGCAATGCGGGTGGGCCACATAACTTAATTTTGCAATCTGGGGCGTTAGATTTTGCGGGGCTGGTGCGTACCATGCATCGAGGCTTGATTGTGACAGAGTTGTTGGGGCACGGAGTGAACACGGTTACAGGTGATTACTCGCGGGGTGCGGCAGGCTTCTGGGTGGAGAACGGCGAAATTCAATACCCAGTGGAAGAGATCACAATCGCTGGCAATTTACGTGACATGTTTATGAATATAATTGAGGTCGGTTATGATGTTCAAGTGCAGGGTTCACGTCAAAGCGGATCGGTGTTGATTGATGGCATGACGATTGCAGGTGGTTGAGCTAATCGTATTAGCAGCGTGTTCAAAATGGAGTGATCACAGAATTGCCCATTTCCTAGGAGGATGAATGAACGAAGCAACAATTTATGCCAGAACAAACTTGGCTAATACCGAGTTGCAGAACCCCAAAGGTTCGATTGCGGGCGATGAAAAGCGTCTTTTATTGTTGGTGGACGGAAAAACCAACGTGGAAGCGATTGGTAAAAAAGTGCCGCCCAGCGTTCGAGTGCAATTGGAAGAAGTGTTTAAGCGTTTGACCCAATCAAAATTTATCGTTGAGGTTAGTGCCGCTCATGAGGCAACCCCTCCCAACGTTAAAACACCTGCGCGAATTTCGCATGCGGAAGTTCAGAACATCTTGAATACTAGCCAAAAGCTCAACAAAAATATGATGTTGTTGGCGGAAGTCGAAATTGAACGACGCATGGAGTTGGAGCAGGATCTCGCAGAGGTGAATTCCAAATGCGAAACATTGCAGTCGAGATTGAATGAAGCGGAAGCGCAAAAAAATGCTATTTCAGATCAGTATGAAACACTGAAGCAGCAAGTGCTAGTTTATAAGCAGGGCATGCAATCTAAAGTGTTGGCTTTGCAAGCGCATATCCAGCAAAACCAAGGCGCCAGTCAGGATAGTCAAGCGCAACGCAGTAAAGCAGAAGCTGACTTAAACAAAATGCGTGATGATTTTGAGCGTCTGCAAGCGGACATGGCAGCCAAAGAATTGAGCGTAGATAAAGTGCTGAAACTGCGCATGCAAGAAGAAAAACGTGTGGAGGAATTAAAGCGTACGCAGTCGAAAATTGAGGCGGATGAAATGGTGCGTGAGCATCCTCATTATCATGAGGTGCGGCGTTTAGATTTCTTTAAGGATTTTCGCAATTCAGACTTGGCGCAACTTATGGTTTGGGCGGATTGGCGCGAGATTAAAGCAGGTGAGACGGTGGTAGTGGAGGGCGAACAAGATGTCACCTTCTTCGTGCTGGTCAGCGGCAAAATGGCGGTGCTAAAAGGTAAGCGTACGATTCATGTGTTGATGCCAGGCGATCCATTTGGCGAAATTGCGTCCTTGGATTCGGATAACGCGTTAAGAAGCGCGAGTGTCATCGCCAGAACGGATTGCACGTTGTTGGCCATCAATCCGGCTTATTTGGATGGGGCAGAAGTGATTATTCGTATGCGAGTTTCCGAAGCATTGGTACGCATTCAGGCCAAGCGACTACGCAGAGCGATTGATATGGTCGAAAGTTTATTGGCGGATGATGCGGATAAATAAAATTGAGGAGCATAACTATGAAATCGTTTTTGGGCATGTTGTTGGGGGTGTTGAGTGTCATCAGTGCGCCTGTGTTTGCGGCGGAAGTGAGTACGCCAGTTGATTACGTCTACCATGTTAAAAAGGGCGACACGTTAGGTGGCGTATCTAAAGAACTGCTGGCGACACCGAGCCGTTGGAAAGAAGTCGCGACTTATAACAAACTGCCTAACGAACATCGTATTTATCCAGGCGAAAAGCTGCATGTCCCCTTCGCATTACTTAAAAATGTCCCCGCTGAAGGGCGCATTGAAGCGATGGCGGGAAATGTTTTTTTGAATGGACAAGTGGCGAAAATCGGCGATGCCGTGCCCAGTGGCGCAGTGGTGACAACTGCAAAAGGCGGCTTCGCACGTTTGAGTTTGCCTGATGGCTCGCTCATCAATGTGCTGGAAAGCAGCCGACTTGATGCGACCAAAATTGAGAAGAAAAGCGAATCAAATTATTTCAGCTCGGCGTTCCGTTTAGTTTCGGGTCGAATTGATGCCATTAAGAAAAAATATGCCGAAGGCCAAGCACCGCTGCTCATTCAGGCGCGCAATGCCACCATCGGTGTGCGTGGAACACATTTCCGCATTGGTCAGGAAGACGGTAATACGCTGGCTGAAATTGAACATGGCTTGGTGGGATTTGAGACCGCCGATGCCAAGCAAAATTTAGATTTGCCCGGCGGCTTTGGGTCAGTGGCGGATGGTGTGACACCTGCCTCGGTGATTGCATTGTTACCCGCACCGCACTTTCCTTCCTTGCCTGCTGAATTCTCACGCATCACAGTACGTATTGCGATGCCTGTTTTGGCTGGGGCGATAGCTTATCGCGGTGAAATTGCGGCGGACGCAGAATTCAATCAGATTGTTGGTGCGGTAGCGGCGCAAGGCAACGTGCTAAAAATTAAAGGGCTGAGTGATGGGCAGTATTGGTTGCGTTTGCGCGCGGTGGATGAGCACGGCTTGCAAGGATTGGAGTCGGCCACCGCGATTGCCATCAAGGTGCGTCCGTTCACCATCAAAGCAAATGCGCCTGAATTTGAAGGTGACAAAATGTTGACGCATTGGCAAGGGGAAGTGGGGGCTAAATATGAATTCCAAATTGCCGCCAAACAGGATTTTTCTTTACCCTTGGTGACTTTGGTGACGCAAGAAACCAAATTGGATTTACCACGTCCTGACTCGGGAAATTATTTCTTGCGCTTACGCCCTATTGATGCGGAGGGTGAACAAGGTGAATGGAGCGATGTAGTCGGCTTTACAGCGCCTTAATTAAATCTGTAAGTGAGTAAAAGCCGCCCCGTGAGGGCGGCTTTTTATGGGGCTTTTCTTGTCTGCGGCAGGCGTGGCTGCCGTGATAAAATGCGCGCCTTTCTTTGTTCACTTTTAATCTGGAAGGCTTGTCATGTTCTCGCGTAAAAATACCCTTGCTGTTGTTGATCCTGAATTGTGGAATGCAATTCAACAAGAAACCCAGCGTCAAGAAGATCACATCGAACTGATTGCTTCGGAAAATTACACCAGCCCAGCGGTGATGGAAGCCCAAGGCAGTCAACTCACCAACAAGTATGCGGAAGGTTATCCCGCCAAGCGTTACTACGGTGGTTGCGAGTATGTGGACATCGCCGAGCAACTGGCCATCGACCGCGCTAAAGCGCTGTTCGGCGCTGAATACGCCAACGTGCAACCGCACTCGGGTTCACAAGCTAATCAAGGTGTGTATGTGTCGGTATTGAAGCCTGGCGACACCATCCTCGGCATGAGCTTGGCACATGGCGGTCACTTGACGCATGGTGCGACGGTGAACATCAGCGGCAAGTTGTACAACGCCGTGCAATACGGTCTCAACGACAAAGAAGAAATTGACTACGACCAAGTGCAAGCCTTGGCGACCCAACACAAACCCAAGATGATCGTGGCGGGCGCTTCCGCTTACGCGCTGGTCATCGACTGGAAGCGCTTCCGCGCCATCGCCGACAGCGTCGGTGCTTATCTTTTTGTGGATATGGCGCACTACGCAGGACTGATTGCGGCGGGCGTGTATCCCTCACCAGTGGGCATCGCCGACTTCGTGACCACCACTACCCATAAGACTTTGCGCGGCCCTCGCGGCGGGCTGATCTTGGCTAAAGCGGAACACGAAAAAGCATTGAACTCCGCCATCTTCCCGCAACTGCAAGGCGGCCCATTGATGCACGTTATTGCGGCCAAGGCGGTGGCATTCAAAGAAGCGGCAAGCAGCGAATTCAAGACCTACCAAAAACAAGTTATCGACAACGCACGCGTGATGGCAAAAGTGTTGACCGAGCGCGGTGTGCGCATCGTGTCCGGTCGTACGGATAGCCACGTGTTTCTCGTTGACTTGCGCGCCAAGAAATTGACTGGCAAAGATGCGGAAGCTGCATTGGGCAAAGCACACATCACTGTGAACAAGAACGCCATCCCGAATGATCCAGAGAAGCCATTCGTCACCTCGGGTGTGCGTATTGGTTCACCCGCGATGACGACGCGCGGTTTCAAAGAATTGGAAGCCGAAAAATTGGCGCACCTCATCGCTGACGTGTTGGATGCGCCAAACGATGAAGCCGTGATCGCGCGCGTCGTCGGTGAAGTGAAGAAGCTGACGACGCAGTTCCCCGTGTACGGAGCGTAATAGGGCTAGGGAGCAATGAATCGGGATTCAGTGAGCGCAGTGGCTTGCCTGAATTCCGAATCCTGATTCCTGAATCCTCGAATCTATGAAGTGTCCTTTCTGCAAACACCCCGATACGCAAGTTGTTGATACGCGCGAAAGCGAAGAAGGCGACAGCGTGCGCCGTCGTCGGCGTTGTTTGTTGTGTGAGAAACGCTTCACCACGTTTGAAAATGTTGAGTTGCGTATGCCGCAGGTGGTCAAGCAAAACGGCATGCGTAGCGAGTTCGACGAAGAAAAATTGCGTACCAGTTTTAATCGCGCACTACACAAACGCCCAGTGCCGACCGAGTTGGTCGATGCCGCCATCGACAACATCACGCAAAAGGTATTCGCTTTTGGTGAGCGCGAGATCGGCTCGCGCCAGATCGGTGAGATGGTGATGAAGGAATTGTTGAAGCTCGACAAAGTCGCCTACATTCGTTTCGCTTCCGTGTATAAAAGTTTTCAAGACGTGGACGACTTCACCGATGCGGTGGATGCCGTGCGCAAATCACCTGCGCGTCGGCGTCAGACGGATAAATCATGACGCTTGCGGTTGACGCAGCTTGGATGGCGCGTGCGTTGCAGCTGGCAGAACGTGGCTTGCATACCACCTCGCCCAATCCGCGCGTGGGCTGTGTGTTGGTCAACGATGGCAAAAATATCGGCGAAGGCTGGCATGAGCGTGCAGGCGAACCTCATGCAGAAGTACATGCCTTGCGCGCCGCAGGCAAGGCTGCTCGTGGCGCGACGGCGTATGTCACGTTAGAGCCGTGTAGTCATTACGGACGCACACCGCCATGTGCGGATGCGCTCATTGCGGCGCGGGTAGCGCGGGTAGTGGTTGCCATGCAAGACCCGAATCCATTGGTTGCAGGGCGGGGTATCGCTAAATTGAAAGCAGCAGGCATCGCCGCCGAATGCGGATTGATGGAAGCGGCGGCACGTGAGCTGAATATCGGCTTCGTCGCACGTATGACGCGCGGCACACCGTGGGTGCGCAGCAAAATCGCCAGCAGTCTAGATGGCCGCACCGCGCTGGCGAACGGCGTGAGCAAGTGGATTACGGGAGAAGCAGCGCGGCAGGATGTGCAACAGTGGCGCGCGCGTTCTTGTGCGGTGCTCACCGGTATCGGCACGGTGTTGGCGGATGATCCGCAGCTTAATGTGCGCGATAGCGGTGCGACGCGACAACCGCTGCGCGTGGTGTTGGATACCGAGCTGCGCATCTCCGTGGATGCGCAGATATTGGCAACACTCCTCTCGCCCTCTGGGAGAGGGGCTGGAGGTGAAGGAAAGGTTTTGATCTACACCGCTTCGACGAATGCCGCCAAGCAAGCGGCTTTGCGCGAACGGGGGGCTGACGTAGTGGTGATGCAAAGTGTAGAAGGTGGCTTGCCACTGGCTACCGTGTTGAGTGATTTAGCCACGCGCGGTATCAACGAAGTGTTGGTGGAGGCGGGCAAGACATTGAATGGCGCGTTGCTGAAAGCGGGCTTGGTGGATGAAGTGGTGCTGTATCTCGCGCCCCAATTGTTGGGCGATGCGGCGCGCGGAGTAGCGAATCTAGGTGAGTTGACGCAGTTGGAACAACGCGTGGCGTTGGCTTGGCAGGATGTGCGTCATGTTGGGAACGATTTGCGCATCACGGTGCGCGTGAAAAAATAAGCTCGTCATTCCCGCGAAAGCGGGAATCCAGTTGATATAAAAGTCCCCACGTAGTGGGTCAATCTCAAGATTTTGTTCGCTTCGCGAGCTGTTTGTTTTGCTGGATTCCAGCTTTCGCGGGAATGACAGATCAAGGAGGATTAAGGATGTTTAGTGGAATCATTGCAGACGCAGGACTCATCAAATCTGTGCAAGACCGCGAAGGTGGATTGCGCATCATGATTGCCACCGATGTGCTGGGCTTGGATGATGTTGAAACGGGCGACAGCATCGCGGTGAATGGGGTGTGCCTAACCGTCATCGAAATTATCGGCAATGATTTCATCGTGGATGTGTCGCGTGAGACGCTGAATTGCACCACGGGGCTGGGAGAAAAAGGCAAGCACGTTAATCTGGAAAAGGCATTGCGCCTGTCCGATAGATTGGGTGGGCATCTGGTGAGTGGACATGTGGATGGCGTGGGTGAAGTGGTTGTCTTCAACGACATTGGCGAGAGCTGGCGCTTGGTGGTGCGTGCGCCTAAAGCCCTCTCGAAATTTATCGCGACCAAAGGTTCCATCACCATCAACGGAGTGAGCCTAACGGTGAATCGTGTTGCTGGGCATGAATTTGAAGTGAATTTGATTCCGCATACACTCGAAGTCACCACACTCAATGAATTAAAAACGGGCGCACAGGTGAATCTAGAAATTGACCTGATTGCGCGCTATGTAGAACGCATGATGCAAGCAGAGAAAGAATTATTGAAATGACCGACGTCGCACCGATACAAGAAATCATTGAAGAAATTCGCGCAGGGCGCATGGTCGTCTTGGTGGATGAAGAGGATCGTGAGAACGAAGGCGACCTCGTTTTCGCAGCGGAATTTGCCACGCCCGAGATGATTAACTTCATGGCAAGACATGCGCGTGGATTGGTTTGCCTCACCTTAACGCAAGCCCATTGCCAACAGCTGGCCCTGCCCTTGATGGTGCGCGAGAACGGCTTGCCGTTGGCAACGAATTTCACTTTGAGTATTGAAGCGGCAACAGGCGTGACCACCGGCATCTCCGCAGCAGATAGAGCACGTACCGTGCTTGCCGCTGCCAATAAAAATGCGCAGCCCACCGACATTGTGCAACCCGGCCATATCTTTCCGTTGATGGCGAAAGAGGGCGGTGTGTTGGTGCGTGCGGGGCATACCGAAGCGGGGTGTGATTTGGCAAAATTGGCGGGCGTCACACCGGCGGCGGTTATCTGCGAAATTTTGAAAGAAGACGGCGAGATGGCGCGTCTGCCCGATTTGATACCGTTTGCAAAACAGCACGGCTTAAAAATTGGCACGATTGCTGACCTGATTGAATACCGCATTCACAACGAGACGCTCGTTGAGCGCGTAGGCAAGCGCACGGTGCAAACTGCGTATGGTGAATTTGAATTGTTTGCCTATTCAGACAAAAGCACGCAGCGCACGCATTTGGCTTTAGTGAAAGGTGACATCCAGCCCGAATTTGAAACACTGGTGCGTGTGCATGAACCGCTGTCGGTGATGGACTTTATGGAGCAAGCGAGCTTTGCTAAAAGTACCAGCGTGCACGATGCGCTGCTCAAAATTAGCGCCGCGTCGAGCGGTGTATTGGTGTTGATGCATCAAGATGAAACACCCGCAGTGTTGTTGGCGCGCGCGCTTGGCACGCACGTGGGCAACGCTACGCCGAAGTGGGATCCCAAAAATTACGGCATTGGCGCGCAAATTTTGCGTGATGTGGGCGTGGGCAAAATGTGCGTCATTGCCACTCCGCACAAAATGCCCAGCATGGCTGGCTTCGGCTTGGAAATTGTAGGTTACTGCTCATCAAAGGATGCGAAATGAAAGAGATTAAACCCAACCTAAATGGCGCAGGCATGCGCATCGGCATCGTGCAAAGCCGTTTCAATCCAGTCGTATGTGAAGGATTGCTCGCCGCGTGTTTTATGCAACTGGTGAAAAGCGGCGTGAATGAAAACGACATTACACTCGCCACCGTGCCAGGCGCGCTAGAGATTCCGTTGGTGTTGCAAAGCATGGCGCAGTCGCGAAAATTCGACGCGCTCATTGCACTGGGCGCAGTCATCCGAGGCGACACCTTCCACTTTGAAATCGTGTGCAACGAATCCGCACGCGGCGTGGGCGAAGTGCAGCTACACAGCGGCGTCCCCGTTGCCAACGCCATTCTCACCACCAACACCGACGAGCAAGCTGAAGTGCGCATGAATATAAAAGGCGCAGAAGCCGCATTAGTCGCCATTGAAATGGCAAATTTATTGAAGGAATTTTCATGAGTGAAATCAAAAGTGTAAGCCCCGCTAAAAGCCTACGCCATCGCGCGCGCGAACTGGCTATGCAAGGTGTTTATGAATGGCGCTTATCTGCCAAACCCGCCTCGCTCATTGAAAAAGCCACCCTCGCAGAAAAAAGCATTGGGCGCTATGACCTCGCCTTATTCAGCCAACTCTTGCGCGGCACGATTGAACACAACGAAATGCTGGCCGAAAAAATCGCCCCCCACTTGGATCGAGCCGTGCATGAATTAAGCCCCGTTGAATTTTCCGTCCTACTCGTGGGCGCGTATGAGCTCATCCACCAACCCGAAGTGCCGTATCGCGTTGTCATCAACGAAGCCGTCGAACTCGCCAAAACCTTCGGTGGCAGTGACGGACACAAGTTCGTCAACGGCGTGTTAGATAAGCTAGCCGCGCAAGTGCGCGCCGTTGAAGTGGCAGCAAAATAAGAAAGCGGCGGCGCGCGTATGGCTCACCTCACTCGCAACGAAATACGCAAACGCCTATCCGCATTTTCAAAAGCACAGCAAGGCAAAACCAACGAACGCAGCCAAGCGCAAACCTTTTGGCTGCGCTTTTATGAATGCTTTGGCATTCGTGCCGAGAGTGCCACCATCTACGAGCAGTCCGTCAAAAAACTCGGTGGTGCGCAAGGCTTCATCGACAGCTTCATTCCCGGCAAACTCATCGTCGAACACAAAAGTGCAGGCAAAGATTTAGATGCTGCATTCGGGCAAGCCAGCGAATACTTTTTATCGCTCAAAGAAGAAGAGCGCCCGCGCTACATCATCACCAGCGACTTCGCACGCATTCGCCTTTACGACTTGC
>JAVHQJ010000288.1:0-1772 GCA_036171075.1 Sideroxydans sp.
GTTTTTAACAGGGGTGAGTTTAATCACCAGCGGACATTTCTACTTGGGAGAAAGCAGACATTACTACTTTGCGCTAACACCGCGTTGAAGTAGAGCGCAAACAGCGTCGTTCCGATGGAACGGTGAGCCTCGAAGGCGCGCGTTTCGAAATCCCGTCACACTACCGTCATCTTGAGCGGGTGAATTTGCAGTATGCCCGCTGGGATCTGACCCGGGTCGATCTGGTCGATGCGCGCACAGGCGCGATCTTGTGTCCCGTCAAACCGCTGGATAAATCCGCCAATGCCAACGGTCAACGCCGACGCTTGTCTCAGGCCAATACTGACCTGTCACCACTCCCGCCATCAGGGCTACCGGCCTTGATGACCGAGTTGCTGGCCGACTACGCCGCCACGGGTCTGCCACCCGCCTATCTACCTACGACTGACAAGGAATCAACATGAACCAGAAATTACTCGCCCTGTATGGGCTAAAATGGAATCCCTTCTCACCGGAGCTGCCGGTTGAGGCGATCTATGTGCCGCCCAGGATAGAGAATTTCTGTTGGCGCATTGAACATGCGCAGATTCGCGAAGGCGGTTTCGCCATGATCCACGGTGATCCGGGCAGCGGTAAGAGCATCGTGTTACGCCTGCTGGCTGAACGGCTTAAGAAACTGCCTGATGTGACCGTCGGTGCGATCAATCATCCGCAAAGCAATCTGGCCGATTTCTATCGTGAGCTGGGCGATATCTTCGCGGTGCCGCTCAGACCCTCCAATCGCTGGGGTGGCTTCAAGGCGTTACGCGAGCGCTGGTTCAGTCACCTGGAATCCAGTCGCTGCCGACCGGTTTTGCTCATCGACGAAGCGCAGGAGATGACGCCACAAGTGCTGTCTGAACTGCGTCTTCTGGCCAGTGCCCGTTTCGATTCACAGCCCTTGTTGTGCATCGTCATGGCGGGTGATGCCAGACTGATTGATAAGCTGCGCCGTGAGGAACTTGTTCCCTTGGGGAGTCGGATCCGTACCCGGCTTGCTACCGAATTTGCCAGTCGTGATGATCTGATGGCTTGTCTTGAACATTTGATGGCGGGGGCGGGTAATGCCAGCCTGATGACGCCGCAACTGCAACAGACCTTGTGTGATCACGCCGCCGGAAATTACCGCGTCCTGACGACGCTGGCAGCTGAACTCCTCGCCGCAGCAGCACAACGCGACTTAGCCGTGTTCGACGAGAAACTCTATCTGGATGTGTTTGCGCAACCCAGCCTGCCAACCCAGCGCCGCACAGCAGGACGCTGATCATTCATTGAGGAAAACCATGTACTCCGATCCCATCTACCCATGTATCCGGCTGCCAAAACTGTCAGATAAGGCAGCTGCCGAAATTCTCGACTTCTTGCAGGTGGTTACAAACGACTTCGAAAACCGATACAGCAACCAGATTCGGCGCTATTACGACGTGCACTCACGGCACGACATCGTTCAGACCGACCTCTTTGAGACTGTTGGCGATCCACCAATATTCTGACACTCCGCTCAACGATAAACGGCGCCAGTAAAAACCTGGCGCCGTTTTGCTTGAAACTCCTTGCCGTATCGACCATCACCAATCGTGAACATCAAACCATCAAATTAGCTGACCACACTCAGTGAAGATGGCATGGCGGCTGCCCGGTCATTGTGTGCGTTCGAGATTATTTTCAACGCTCACATGCAGATGCTACGCAAACCTTGCTTGCGTGCTTATCGGGTTGTCACACACAGTCACTAGATGTAGCATGTTAAGCAC
>JAVHQJ010000289.1:0-1770 GCA_036171075.1 Sideroxydans sp.
GCAATCCAGCGCCAGGCCAGCGGCCCCGGTTCTGCTTGCCCGGCTTGCATACGGCCCAGACGGGGCGTGTCGCTATTGTCATCCTCTCCACGCACCAGAAATTTACCCCACTCGAAGGTCTCGGTCAGAGCCTTGATGCCGGGCGGATTGACCTGAACACCTGACCAGACCTCGATCACGTCACACGTTGCCGCCGTCAGAGGAAAATATGCGCCAGCCGGTGCATCGTCTGGCAGCACTAATGCTTCGCGCCGCGCCATCACCCACAACCAGGGTTCGCGCCGTCCTTCCGGCAAGCTCGGTGGTTCACCCCCAAGCCAGCCTTCCGGGCGGCTGAGATAGCTGTATTCGCAGGGCAATACAAACCGTCCCTCCAGATCGATTAGCCCCCAGCGCACCTTGTTTTCTTCAACGACACGGGCGACAGGCACAATCCAGTTGCAAGGACGATATTCCGTACCCAATGCGCGTTCTTCGCGCCAGTCAGTGCTCATGCACTGAACATGCCAGTCTGCTCTTCCTCTGGGGCCAGCTGGCCAGGCCGCAGGAAAGTTAACCTTGGGCGAGCCGTCGGCATCCCGGCCCAGCAAGAGCGGGATATTCTCGTAATCCACCCACGCCCAGATCCGTTCCGGTGCGGCCTGATTACATTCCTTTGCCGACTGCTCAATCTCGCTCACCGTATAAGGCGGCAGGCGGGCAAGGCTTTTGGCCAGATTGGTCGCGATTAGCGGCTCGCGGGAGATAATATCGTGTGCTGCGATAAGCGAGATTTTTTCAACCTTAACCTGCCGAGCCCTTGACGCAAGCTGATAGCTCCCAGCTCGATGCGTAGAGAGTTCCCGCCAAGCCGCCATATTCACGGCAGCTTCATCTGACCATAAACAAAGTTGCTGACGTGGCCTGTCGCTGTCGTGGTCCAACCCGCTCACTCGCCACAATGAGACGTTTCCCTGACGCGCGGCTAAATCGGCCAGCACATCAGCCAGAGACTCGCCCCCCGCTAATTTGGCAGAGAGGTGCAGCGCTAGCTGCTCATCAATCGTTTCAATCGAAGGCATAGTGTTGATACACAGCTTTAATGCTCATTAAACGCACCTTTTCCAACGGCTGCCAGCGCGGCAGCCGACCAGACTAAACGTGACATGCGGGCGGCTCCGCGTCCAGCCCTTGTTCCAGCGTGGCAAGCCAGGCATCCGCTTCGGCATGCGTCACATGCAATTCTGTCGTTTGGTATTCCTCCCAGGCGCGAATGCCATCCTGCCTGAATGCCTCACGTTTTTCCTCGCGTTCGACATACTCGCTGATTGCATCGAGCATGATACGGTGAGGTGTACGATGCCGCGCATCTGCAAAACGTTTAACGCGGTCTTTAATTCCCTGCTCGACTTTGAGCGTAGTCGAACGAACTGCGGTCATATTCATCATTTCTCCCAATTGACACATCAAAGTGTTACTTGGTGACACTTTACGTCAAGCTGCTGAAAAAACTACACGTGAACATGCTGCCAGGCAATATTGCTCACGGTTTTTCATCCACACTGCCTGCCTTTTTGCCGAAAGCCTCGTTGAGCAGAAACCCCATGCTCAGGTATTTTTTGCGCTCGTCATCGCTCGCCAGTTTGAAGCGCCCGGCCTGGTAATGCTCGGTCAGCCGTTCCTGCGCGTACATTGCGAGAAACACATAGCCCATGCCTTCGTTGATTTCCGGCTTTGACGTGCCGAAATCCAACGCTTTTTTGTATAGCTCAATCGCCGCCGCCACGCTGG
>JAVHQJ010000290.1:0-1769 GCA_036171075.1 Sideroxydans sp.
CATTGGGTTGGATCATCGGAATAAGGCTTGGGCAGACCATTAGGGTATTTTTCTGTGGCGATATTAGTCCAGTGTGTAGAATCAAATGGCACCTTGCTGAGTGTGGCGTTCGTGACGTAGATACTTTGGTTAAGGGCACGCACCTGCTCCACATACTCGGTGGACATTATGTACGCCACAATAGATAGCAAGCGTTCTTCATCTTTTGGATATATGACCGCCAAGGTATTGTCGAACTTGGCCCCGAGGTAAAATGTTGTTCGTAGGCTACCCATCTGTGCTACCGCGACCCCACTCTGACCCCATGCTCGATTTCCACTCTCGTGCATGTCGTGAAGTCGGTCTCGGCTCTCTTCGGCGTACGTGTGCAAGCTTCCACGACCTGCCTCCCACAAGATGATATGGGTCAGTCCAGTGAACGGAGACATACCGTCATCACTTGTCGTTTGAAAAGGCTCCCACCCATCCCCGAACCCAGGTCGCTCCCAATGCGTCTGGGTAAAGCGATTCAAATCGCCTGTCCGCAGACCTTGATAACAATTCGCGACAGCATTGAGCTTAGGGATGTTCTGCTCAATATTGTCAAATGTTACGAGCGCATCAGGGTTTCGTAGCTGGTCTTGCTGATTTACTTTGACTATCGGACCTTCCTGCAACAGTGTTGCCTTGCCCTGCGCCGTTCGCACGCCGCTCGCCTCAATGCCTTTTAGTAACCACACACTCGAAGGGGCGCTATGCGTCTGCGTCAACAAGATAACGTTGACGACTTCGCCGCTTATGGTCTCAAAGGCTCCAGGTCCAAGCCTAGCAAGAAATTCCCACGTTTCTTCGCGGAGTAGATGCTCCCGCTGTTTGCGATAACGAGGCTGAAATAGCCAACTTTGCGGCATAACAACCTGCACTGTACCTGCTGCCCGCACAAGCTCTAGGCAGCGCTCCAAGAATACATTTGCCAGCTCATTCTTAGAATCAGGATAGTGCGAATCACAGTATGCACGGAGTACTTCGCACTGCTGGCCGCGCCCCAAATACGGCACGTTGGTAATCACCAGGTGATAACGCGCATCCAGCAACCGTGCCGCTTCCAGCAAGCCTTGCGCACTCAGTGCCGATTCCCAGCGATCATCTTCATCATCAAACAGCGTCGGTTGATGCTCTGTCGCCAGCGCCTTGCCCAGCAAGTCGGTGAGCAGGCGGTAATCCGCTGCGAACAAATCGCCTGTATCGGCTTTGGATGGGTCGAGCAAACTACCCAATAAAGGCGCTTGCGCAAAAGTCTCGTGCAACCGGCTCAGCCCTAGCCGCAGATGTGCAGCATTAGGTGCATCATCCGGCACCAGTGCTTCCCAGTCTTCCGCCTTGGCCGCCACCTTGAGACCGCAACAGGCGATGTTCGGGACAGGAATCTCACGCACGCCCAATGCTTTTCCGGATGCATCCGGGTAACGCCAGGCTTCCAACGCGACAGCGAACACCGCAATTTCCACGCAGCGCGGATCCAGTTCCAGACCGTGCAGATTGTCGGCCAGCACGCGATCAATTGCTTGTTTCGCACTCAAGCCTTCGGCAGCCATGCGCATCGGCACCAGCATCAAGAAAGCGGCGACCAGAAAATGGCCTGAACCGCAGCACGGGTCGAGCAGCTTGAATTCAGCCAAGTTATCTGGCCAGCCTTCAAACTTGCCCGCCGCTGGGATGCCATCTTCGAGTGTGCGCAGGTAGTCCAACTCTACTGGGCAGGGCTTACCAGGGTATCGAGTGGCCCACCA
>JAVHQJ010000291.1:0-1762 GCA_036171075.1 Sideroxydans sp.
AACAAAGCGTTCTCAGAAACCAAGATATCACGAGCGCGATTGAGATCATCATCAGGCATGTCATTTCATGCAAATTCATGTTGAACATCAATCGCAACGCTAAAAATCAATAAAAATTCGCCAGCAATTAAACGCAAACAAGGCGTCTTCCCACGAGGACGCCTTTTCTCATCCCAACTTCTCAAGTTCAGACTGGGACGAGCTGGTAACCCAGCTTTGCGGCTTTCTTTTTGAAATACTTCACTTGCTGCTCTTCGTACTTCTTTTCGTATTCGTTCACGTTGATCGTTTCAAATTCCACTTGATACTTCAACATCCGATACACCACCCGCGCGATGGCGTGCGCCGTTGAGACTGTCGCTTGAGACGGTCCCTGCCGCGCGCGGAAACGTTTATACATCACTCCAAACACGCTGTCCTTCGAGTTCTTCACCGATTGCGCCGCCATTCGAAATGCCTGTCCCGCGCGATTCTTCGTTTTCAATGTTTTGTTCTTCAATACCTTCCCGCCCGATATTTCATGCTTCGGCGCAACTCCCAGCCACGAACAAAAATTCCCCTCCCTTGGAAACTTCTCCGACACATTTGACCCGACTTCCATCGTCACGATCTGCGCCAGCGATACCCCAAATCCATCCACCAGGCTCAGATCCACTCCGTTGATCCGCTTCAAATGCGCTCGTATCTCTTTTGCGCTTTTCGGCGCATTCTTGCTGTGTGTGTGCTGCTTCTTCTTTGGGATCGGCGGCAATTCCCCCATCTCCCAATCTGGTCGAATCATTGTGTACATCCGATCTATCTCTTTGTCACATACTTCTACTTGCTGCGTGTAAAAATCATACAACTCCAGCGATTGCTTCAACACAAAGAGATGTTCTTCCCGCCATGTCCCCGTCAGCGCCTGTCCGATCTCTTCTTCGCTTTTCTTGCATCCCGGATCCCGAAACCCGGCCAACACCTGCGGCGAGCGCTCTCCCTTTACGATCGCGCGGATGATCGCCTGACCCGTCTCTCCCATCACGTCACTCAAGGCTTGCGACAATTGCACGTTCATCTGTAACATCGCCTTCTGCATGTGCTGGATGTGCGGCGCTCTATGTTCCAGCAATTGCGCTCGGTGTCGCAGCATTGTCCGCAGCGCTACCAGGTCTGCTTGCGGGCGAAATGAACTTTCCAATAATCCATAACTGTGCAGGGTCTGGATCCACTGCGCGTCTACGATGTCGCTCTTGCGCCCTGGCACTCTCCGCAACGAGCGCGAACTGATCAACAGACACTTGAATCCCATGCTTTCCAATACCTCAAATAATGGAATCCAATACACGCCTGTGCTTTCCATCGCGACCGTCTTGATCTTGTGCTCCTTCAACCATGCCCCGATCGAGTGCAAGTCCACTGTGTAATTGCCGAATGCTTTTACGATCTGTGTGTTATTTTCGCCTGACACGCAGACCACGATCTCCACGGCTCCTATGTCCACCCCTGCCGCATTCAGGTTCACCTGGCTCATTGCTGCAAATGGATGCGCTTCCTCAATCCCTTTCGTGCGTTTGCCTTTTCTGCCCATTTCCTTTTACTCCTTTTGGATTTGATGTTGGCAAGCCCGGTCACTTAAGGAGATTAGCTTTCTCATCGGGGTCGCCCTCTCGCCGCCAGTATTTAAATCAATTTGACCGGAAACCATGGTGCACCACGGGAGTCGCATGAAGCGCTCGCCATTGCTTTGTACGGCTTGCGTGCTTGCCACTTCCGAGTATACTTT
>JAVHQJ010000292.1:0-1762 GCA_036171075.1 Sideroxydans sp.
CGATCGGGTGATCACCGGAAATATCGTTCCCCGAAATACTACATTCACTTCGACTTTGACTTGGCTGCGATCATCCTCAATGAATAGCTTGGTTTCACTCTCTGCATTGAGTTTGGTCAAGCGCACCGACAGGCCCAGTTTTTCCAGTCGCTGCTGAATCAAATTGATTTCATCTGCAATCGCACGAAGTGCTTCTTCCCTTGACGGCTCTCGAGGTATATAGACCACATCAATATCCACGGATAGGCGAGGCATGTCCTGCACAAAAAGATTAATCGCCGTGCCACCTTTCATCGCGAATATTTCATTCTTGAAGATGTCCGGTACAACTCTCAGCAAGAGTCGCACTGTGTCGATATAGGCTTGATCAATCATTTGGCAAACTCAATAAGGTGCCGTCAGCCATGCGACCCATCCATCTGGATGAGCTGCCGACGGGAAGTTGATATTTTTCTCGTAGCGCACTGACATTTATTACTTCGGTTTCTCTTGCCCAGAGCAAGAACAAGCGGACAGTTTTGACGCTGGTGCATTGCGACAGAAGCTCGCCCATGACCTCAAACCGTAGGCCGCGCAAACTCTCAAATAGGTTCTTGGTCTCTTCCATGTCTTGGGATTTTCCAACCTCGTATAACATCTCCAGTACCGCGCGCTCCGGCACAGAGACTCGAACACCCTCCAACAAGCCAGGTGGCGTTCCTATACCTACAGAAGTCGTTTTCGATGAAAAAAGCGATGTCGATCGATAACTGGCCGGAAATTGGTCAACGAACCATAGTGGCAACTTCGCTCGCTTATCATCACCCCATAGCATCAATTGCTCGCGAACAGATAAATTATGGCGCACCCCTTGCCATGCAAGTGCTGTTTTTCCTGACACATGCAGACCGGATATTTGGCCCTGCAAAAACAGCAGGCATTGATCACGATTCAACGTGTCTCCGGCAAACGCATATACTCCTTGCGCTAGGCGCTTCAGCCAACCGCTTCGGGCGTGCTTGGCTGCCAAGAAGGCTGACACTCCCTGCGCATCCAGCACAGCCAAATCCATAGGCCGTCCGCGCGGAACGGATACCTGAAGGCCTTTGATTAAAGAATGACGAGAACTTGAACTCATGGTGCAATAATACGGCTAGTTTTTGTTTGCCGCAAGGCATAGGCGAGTTAAATAATACAAATATTTTAACTATGAGTTAAATATCACGACGCTATTTAATCAAATGAGCGAAGCTATCCTACTTTAGAATTGCGCATGACTGGCTCATTGTTCGAAATGTGTATACAAATTTCGGACAGGTAAAAGGCTAGAAAAACTGCCAAACAACAGTTCCGATTCATCGGCAGTTATTTACATTTACCGATGAATCGGAAGAACTGGCCTGACATGACGACGTTATGAAATCTGATCAGTCTGGCTAGCCGTCAAGGACTGACTTGCACTAACATTTCGGCGCGTCGATGCGGTCAAGCAGGACTCTTCATACTGTTCGATATCGCACTGTCTGTAGAGCACACGTCCCCTCAGTTTCAAAAATACAGGACCAATTCCCTCGCTCCGCCAACGCTCGAGTGTTCCTTCGCTGATGCTCCAGCGTTTTGCCAGATGAGTTTGAGTAAGATGTACGACTTCCATTGTTAACCCTTTCGAAATTATTGAAAGGGTATGAACGCTCTGTTCAGCGAACTAGGCAATGAAACTATTCAGGACTTGGGTTCAATTCCCGAAAGCGCAATTGAACCGGAGTTCGCAGGCACTCTACCG